>JBGCFJ010001154.1:0-21794 GCA_045106885.1 Saprospiraceae bacterium | reverse complement strand
TTAATGCAAAAAGAACAACAACAAATGCCTGCGGCTTATGCTTATAAGGATTTGGCTTTCTTTTGTAAAATAGAAGTACAATTAGAAAAAGCGGTTAAATTACCCGTTAAGTTTCGCTTGGGAAGTGTGGATTATGTAGACTATTTGGAAGGGAAACGAGCAAGTTATTAAAACGGTTCACGGTATTTGGTTCACGGGAATTTTGAATTTGATACTTATAATTGTTTTAATTTTATAGCCTTTTTAAAAATCAACAAATTGTCGATTTTGAATTAGCGTAAATACCTCATCATCTTCTTAGATATTTTTTACCATACCAATAGTTTTCTCCTTACCTTTGCACCATTAACTTAAACCTTTCTTTCAGTGGAAGCGTAAATTACTTTTAGCTAGGTAATATTGTTAATTTTCGTAAAATGATTAACACTCATTTTTAACTCCTTTAATCTTGACTAAAAACTAGTATATGAAAGATAAAATGAACCTTCGTTTCGGTATTATTTCTGGTGTTGTGTTATTGGCTGCTTTAAGTCGTTTAGCCATGACAGAATTACCAAATGTTTCGCCTCTTGGCGCAATGGCTTTATTTGGTGGGGCTTATTTCTCTAAACGTTATTTAGCCGTGCTTATTCCATTATTAGCTTTGTGGATTAGTGATGTTGCTTTGAATAATACAATTTATGCAGCTTATTACGAAGGCTTCTCTTGGTTTGGTGTACCTGTCGTTTATCTAAGCATTATTGTTATTGCCTTAATGGGCACTAAATTATTAAAGCAAATAAAAGTAAAGAATTTATTCATCGCTAGTTTATTAACTTCTTTGGTCTTTTTCTTAATTACCAATTTAGGAAGTTGGTGGGCAATTCCTGCTTATTCAAAAGATTTAGTAGGTATTATAGCGGCTTATACGGCTGGATTGCCTTTCTTTTTAAGTACGATTTTAAGTAACTTATTCTTTACCGCTGTTTTATTTGGTGGGTATGAGTTGATTAAGCAACGTAATCCTGTTTTAGCATAGTTCGGTTACCAGTTGCCAGTTGCCAGTTCTTCAACTCGCAACTGGTAACTCGCAACTGCTACTCTCCATAAGAAATCCGATAAATCACATCTGCAAAATCATCGGATACTAAGATTGAGCCATCAGGCATCGGTTCAATATCTACAGGTCTACCCCAACTTTCCCCTTCTTCATCCAACCAACCACTGGCAAATACTTCTTTAGTCGTCGCACCTCCATCCACATCTACCATTGATAATTGGTAGCCAACTGGCGAACTTCTATTCCAAGAACCATGTTCTGCTATGATTAATTTATTTTTATAAGTGGTCGGAAATTGTTTGCCCGTATAAAAAATCAATCCAAGTGGTGCAGTATGTGCGCCCATTTTTACCACAGGTGGTGTAAACTCATCACACGTATGATTTCCTGCTATTTTATCGTCTGGCGTATCTCCTTGATGGCAATAAGGATAGCCAAAATGCATCCCATCTTTAGCCGCATGATTTAACTCACAAGAAGGCATATCATCGCCCATCCAATCTCGACCATTATCCGTAAACCATAATTCTTTCGTGTCTGGATGCCAAGTAAAACCGACTGTATTCCGAATCCCTTTATGGACAATTTCTCTATTTTTACCATCTGGGTCAATTCGAGTAATCGTATTAAAAATTTCGTCTTTGGATTCACAAATATTACATGGCGCTCCTACAGGTACGTATAATTTGCCATCAGGCCCAAATTCAATATATTTCCAACCATGATGCTTTTTAGAAGGATAAGTATCATTAATGACTACTGGTTCTGGTGGGTTGGCTAAATTATCTTCGATATTATCATAGCGCAAAATTCGATTGTACTCCGCTACGTATAAAGCCCCATCTCGAAAAGCCACGCCATTGGGCATATCTAATTTTTCATCAATCAAAAATTGTTCATCTGCTTTATTGTCCCCATCATTATCTCTCAAAGCATATACTCTTCCTTCTCCTCTAGTCCCTACGAAAATAATTCCCTTTGGAGAACGCACCATCGTTCGTGCATTTTTAACATTTTCGGCAAAAACTTCAATTTTGAAACCATCGGGCAAAATGATATTATTCAATTCTACGGCTGGCTTACTTTTCGTTTTTTGCAGGATAAAACTTGTCAAGACAATAACCGCCAATAAAATGCCGATAGATAATAGTTTGGATTTCATGTTATTTACTTTTTTGTGAGGTTGTGAGGTTATGAGATAATGAGGTTTATGAGGTTGTGAGGTTATGAGGTTGATGAGTTGATAGGTTTTGAGACTGTTCAAATAACTGTGTTTAGGCAAAAATTCAGCATTAAAAATCAAGGCTTTACTGCTGACTGCCTACTGTTCACTGTCTCCCCTTTTTCGGCTATAACAGTCTTGAACTATCTGATTTAAAAACACTTTGGATTCAATATGTTCTAATTCCATTGGTTTTGGTAAATCTCCAAATAAAGAAAATCCGCCACCTAGTAATATTGGAATGGTTGTTATTCTTAATTCATCAATCAAATCTTCTTTTAGGAAGTCTTGAATCGTTCTGCCACCATCAATATATAATTTTAAATAGCCCTTTTTGTGAATTTCTTGAAGAATTTCTTGTGGGCTTCCCTTAGTCAAACTTACTTTTTGGTTCAATTTTTCAGGCACTTTTTTCAGCGAATTACTTAAAACAAATACATGTTTAGTATAAGGCCATGCTATTCCAAATCCACAGACCGTCTCGAAGGTGGTTCGTCCCATAATAATGGCATCTATTTCTTCCATTAAAGCAGTATACCCCATATCATTGTTCTCTGGATTTGGGATAGCATGTAGCCAATCTATTTCGCCATTTTTTCCAGCAATATATCCGTCTAAGCTTTTGGCGATAAATACAATATTTTTTTTCATTTATGCTTATTTTGTTGGCAGTGTACTTTATTACCTCATCAACTCATTTTCCTTATTACCTCATAAGCATCCTCTCTTAGCATCCAAAAAATCATTACCTTCGTGCTAATTAAAAGCTAAATTACCAAAATATGTTTACTAGATTGTTTCTTTTCCTATCTTTTATCGCCGTTTTGACGATTGCTTGTAATAATCGAGCAGGACTAGAAGAGGCGACTACTATTTCAGCCGATATTAAAAATAATTACGCCCCTGATAAAAGGGTCGCTATGTGGAACATCGCAATGAGTCCATCGGGCAAACAAATCCTGCTGAAAGGACAAACAAATTTACCTGCGGCTAAAGCTGATTTTATTAAACAATTAACCGCTAAGGAAATAACAATTATTGATAGTATTGAGGTGCTGCCGAATGAAAATTTAGGGGCAAAAACTTATGGTATTGTGAATGTTTCTGTTTGTAATATTCGGTCTAAAAATGGCCATTCGCAGGAATTAGCGACTCAAGCTTTATTGGGTACACCTATAAAAGTCCTGCAACAAAAAGATAATTGGTTCCTCATCCAAACGCCTGATAAATACATTGCTTGGTTGGACCACGGTGGTTTTGTACAAGTCAACGAAGCGACTTATAAAGAATGGATTAGTGCGCCTAAAGTATTGTATACCAGTGATTTTGGATTTAGTTATGAAAGCCCCAATTTACAAGCACAAAAAATAACCGACCTCGTAGCAGGCAATATTTTAAAATCTATTGGACAGGAAAAAGGGTTTATCAAAGTCCAATATCCTGATGGAAGAACTGCCTTTGTTCCTGAAAAAACGGTCGTCAACTATGACACTTGGTTGGCTTCTAGGAATCCAGATGCCACCAATATTTTAGCAACTGCCCAAGAGTATTTAGGACGCCCTTATTTATGGGGGGGCACTTCTGGAAAAGGGATGGATTGTAGCGGTTTTACCAAGACCGTATTTTATTTAAACGGGATACAACTAGCGAGAGATGCTTCCCAACAAGTCCATACAGGAAACTTGATAGAAACAGATGAAACCTTAAAAAATGTTGTACCAGGAGACCTATTATTTTTTGGTCGAAAAGCAACAACCGAAAAAAAGGAACGCATTACACACGTAGGTATTTATATGGGTAAAGGCGAATTTATTCATTCCTCTGGAGATGCAGGAGTCAAAATAGAAAGTCTGATTGCGGGTGCGCCTAATTTTAATAAAAAACGGTTGGCTACTTTTGTAAAAGCTAAAAGGATGGTGACTTCTTTGGGGCGAAATGGGGTAGATTTGTTGGCGGAATTGCCTGCTTATAATCCTTCGGAGTTGTAGTTTTGGGGTAAATTCTCAATGAGTAGATGAATAAATGATAAAATGAGTAAATAATGAGGCATTTTATTCCCTAGTTCTAGGTAATATTTAATCACCCTCCACGTATGACAGTAGCAAATGGCTATATTAAATCAATTTCTTCCATCCCTGATGAATAGCCCCATTGATGGTATCTCGTCTAGCCCCTGTTACCGTTTTCAAAACATTGGGAATATTCTCTACTCGCATCACGCCCATCCAAGCCATTAAAACAGCTTCTTTAAATTGAACAATATCTGGGTTTGGAATAATCACTTCTAAATCGGCTACTTCAGTACATTTTGCTTGTAGTCGTTCCATCAAAAAGGTATTAAAAGCACCACCACCAGTGGCTAATAAAGACAATTTATTTTTTTGGATATTTTCTTTTCGGATAACTTGCTTAATCGCAAAAGCAATTTGGTGAGCTATATGCTCCACTAAAGTGCATAGTTGATTGGGAATAGCGGTTTTGTCGGCTTCTAATTGACTTAAAATGGCTGTTTTACTCCAAGCATTATCCAAGGATTTAGGATAAGATTTTCTGTAAAAATCAGCTCTATTAATTACTTTTAGTAAATCTGGTAAAATCGTACCTGTCGCCGCAATTTGCCCACCTTCATCATATTCTAAATTTACTTGATTCGCTAGAAAATTTAATAATTGATTGGCAGGGCAAATATCAAAAGCAAGTACTTTGTTCGGCAAAACCGCTGTCATATTAGCTATACCACCAAGGTTTAAATAAAAATCGTGCCCTGGCAATAAATATTTATCTATAATCGGAGCAACTGGCGCACCTTCTCCGTCAATAGCAATATCTTGGTTTCTAAAATTAGAAATAACTGGATACCCTGTAATAGCTGCCATAGCTGAACCATCCCCAATCTGTAGGGTCATTCGACCTGCTGGTTCATGAAAAATGGTATGTCCATGAGCAGCAATGAAATGAGGGTCAATTTTATAGCGCACTATAAAATCTGCCACCATATCCCCTAAATAATGTCCTAGGTAAGTATGTGTTTTAGCAAGAATAAGTGCAGTTTGGGTAGGTAATTGGCTTAATCTGGCTTGCCACGCCTCAGAAAAGGCAATGGTTTCCGCTTCTAAGATTTGCCAATCATGCACTATTAATTGATTCGTTGCCGTCTTTTCTACTTCAAAATTACAATAGGCTATATCTAATCCATCCAGAGAACTTCCCGACATTAACCCCAGTGCTTTATAATTTTTTCTGGACACAGATAGGTATTTTATTAGTTGTCAGTTATCAGTTGTATACTTTAAGATAAAACTGGTAACTGACAACTGAAGTTTACTTTTTCAGTTTTTCTGTATATGCTACAACTGCCTTAATTTTAGCTTCACTTAATAAGCCTTTAAAAGGAGTCATCGTGTTTCTACCATTCGTTACCACATTAGTCTTTTCGGCTATGGTCAATTTTGATTCTGTTAGGTTGGCTGCGCCACTGGCTCCCATATCTCCATAAACACCATGGCAGGTTACACAGTATTGTTTGTAGACCTTTTCACCATCTACTTTTTTCTTTTTCTTCGCCGTCTTTTTTGTTGTTTTTTGTTCTTTGGGGGTTTCTCCTCCACAAGCAAAAACAGCAAAAGATAAAATGGCAATAAACGCTAAAAATCTCATTTTCAGTTATTTATAATTATTAATTTCAAGTTACTTTGGGGTTGTATGCTGCGAAAGTACAACAAACCCTATTGATTACCATACAATGTAGGCTAATTTTTTTGTTAAAAGATACGAAGTGGGAAACGTAAAGCCAAAAATAATAAGGTAAATTACCTATTGAGAATTAGAGGCATTTCGATTGGGAAAAGCTTTGTTGTTATGATGATTTTGTTGCTGTACTCTAAGGTCATTATAAGCAGTAGTCGTGTCTAAAATTTGCCACTCTATTACTTCTTTTTTATTTTGATACATCAAATTAAATATATAATCATAATAGCCTGGTAGAAAAGCGTGTTTTGTTTCTACTCCCGTAAAAACAATTCGACCATCAACTTTTAGTCGATTAATTAAATCATCAAAAACACTTTCTAGGAAAGGAAAATAAGGAATGATATTTTGATTTCTTAAATTTTCAGTTACAAATAGACTATCACAACTATGCAATAGAACTGCATCTTTATTGATTAGTAAAATTTGTTTGAGTAAAATCATTTTTGGTTATCAATTATTATTTGAATGGGGTATTATAGCGGTTAAAATGTGTGTCCTAAATAGATAACAAAATAAAATATAGTTAGTTTAATTATGTAATTTTAGTTTAGTTATTAAAGATTATGTTTTTACTTAAAAAAGCACCTCACCTGTTTTTCAACTTCCTGCTAAACGATGAATTCTTCTGCTAAATTTGAAAATAATTGCTCTACGTTATCTCCTGTTTTGGCACTTGTTGTTGCATCTATGGGAATACCAACCTCTTTTTTAATCTTGTCTAAAGCAACAATATCCATCACATTATCCGTTCCTTCTTTTACGATTAAGTCCTCTTTATTACCCACAACTTTGATAATAGCATTGGGTAAAATATCATTTAAGATTTTCATGTCTACCCCAATATTTTTATAAGTTGAAGGTCGTGTTAAATCGAATACATAAATGATGGCACTCGCTCCTAAGAAAAAGGATTTCGGTACTTTATCTTGCCTTACCTCTCCCGCAATATCCCAAAGCAAAATAGAAACTTCTTCTCCCTTTATTTCTACTACCTTTTTATCAACTTTTACCCCAATAGTAGTAATGTATTTCTCACTAAATGTTCCTTTAATAAATCGACGAAATAGTGAAGTTTTACCAACACCAAAACTTCCTGTCAGAATGACTTTTCTACTAATCATATAGATTGTTAAATTTCTAAAAATTATTGATAATAATAAAATCAATAATTTCTTTTTCGTAAGTAAGTATTAGGTCATAATTATTCAGCTAATATTTGTTGAACTGTTTTATTGCTATATTGTTGTTCGGCAATGTTTTACGCTAACAATTTTAACAATACAACAATTAAGTACCAACACACAATTACTATTAATTTTCAGCGGACTCTTTTTCCATTATTTTCCCTCAAAAAATAAACCCGTAGCGGGGCTATGACTTGATTTTTTGAAGAAAACTACCGAAAAATAGCCTCCCTGAAATTTTAATCTAATTATGAGTTGGTACTTATGTCCATATACTTAAGTGATTAATTTTTATTTTTCTGACTGCAATATTCTCTCTATTTTATAAATTTCTCTTGTAAGGAAACAGATACCTTTTCAAAAATTTGGTCTGGTTCTGCTGGTAGCTTATTTAGCTCTTCTTCTGCAAAACCTAATAATTCATTGGCTAACTCCTCTCGCTCAGTCGAAGACATCGAACCACTAATCGCTATAGCCATGTAATAGGAATAAAAATTCTGTAATAAAATTTTATAAGTTCCATATTGAATCATTTCCAAATCTTCTCGTTCTCGCTTAAAAGCATCTTCCACAAACGATTTAATCGCTGTCAACATTCCTGCAATCACATCTTGATCTATCGTATTTTCTGTTGATGCACTTCCAAATAACAGCCCTGAATTCCGTTGAATCACATAGATTTCTTCAATTTGATAATCTTTTAAATCATGAATTACTTGGTCGCTTACTTTAATGCCCAAAAGAGAGTTTTTAAGCCGCCATAAAATCCCCTTGCTAAAGAAGGTTTTCTTAATGCTCTCATCAATGCTATCTTTCAGCATTTGAATCTGATGATTTACATATTTTTTAATCATTTTACCCATAACCGGGTAAATCACGTCTAATATTTCTTCTTGCGAGGCTTTCAATTTCACCTCTATCATTTTATCCACTGTTACTTTAAACTCTTTCGGAAAGTTCTCTTTAAAAAAAAGCATTCTTTCTTCTATGATAGGTCGAATTTTTTCTGACAAAAGTACAGGATCCTCTATCGTCTCTTGGAGTCGTTCGATTGCTACTCTCTCCTCCTTCAACAAAATACTTTGAAGCTGATTTAGCAATTCCTTATCCTGCTTTTTATGTGACGTAGCTACCATTTTTTTAAGGTGTAAAGGTGTAAAGGTACAGAGGTTTAGAGGTACAATAGAGCGTCAGCTAAAAAACTGATAAATGGTTAGTCGAACGTGTCGGACACCTTTGGAGGTGTCCGACACGTGATTATCAATTTTCAAGCTGACTGTCTAAAAGGTTAGTAGGATTCGATTTCCCCACCTTTGTACCTTTAACCCTCTACACCTATACCCCTCCTTATCCTAGCAAACGTTTACTCATTTCTGCAAATAATTCGCCCATTTTCTGTCTATCATCTCCTGTTACTTTATCTACTTTTTGGTGCAAATCTTCAATATTACTAATTAATAAACGCTCTAGTTTATCGAATCGTTCTGAAATATCGTTTTGCAATTCTTGAAATCGCACCTCCGTCTGTTTCTCTAATCCACCTAATTTCTCGCTTAAGGACGCTTCTAAAGCATGCATGTTTTCTTGAACATTTTCAAAACGACCATCATATTCTTGCATTTGTTGCCCCATTAGAATATTACGAATCGTCGTAATTTCTCCTGGTTTGATGGTATTATTCTGTTCTTTATTTGCCATGATTATCGTACTAGTAAAAATAAGTGCTTATTTTTAGATTTAACTCTAAACATCTTACTTTTTTAGGTTTACTTAATTTTGGATGATAATTAGTGTCGGGCAAGATATAAATTAAAAACAATAATAACAATTAATTCGTTATAGTCCTAGGCTACCCGCCTAACGTTGTAAATTACTTTTTATAAAAAGAAGAATATTCTTAAATTTGTAGTAGCCATAAAAAATTTAATCAATTGATTATCAGTCATTAAATATCAAATTGACGTAATTTTCGACTCCTGTAATTATGTCAGTTTTTTACTAATTTTACAACTTCTGGCGGGTAGCCTAGTCCTAACTTAAAATACTGATAATGAAGCTTCTATTATACACCACTGCATATCCTCCTAGAGTGCAGTATATTTGTCAACAAGTCTTTACCAACTGGCTAGGTCTACAGATTGATTGGACCAATGATGCTATTCAATATAAAAACTATACTGGTTTTAAACTTAATTATAGTACTAAAACGCTTGAAACGAATGATTTTTTACTTCCTAAAAGTAAGCTATTATTTGAAAGTAATTTAAAAAATCAACCAATCTTTCCTATTTGGTATAACAAAATTCCTGCCCTTTTCGCTGTCTCAATTCCCAATGCCGCATTTCCCTTTGACATATTGGCCACTATTTTCTTTCATCTAAGTCGCTATGAAGAATATTTACCTTTTCAAGCAGACCAACACGGACGGTTTCCTGCTTCCGAAAGTTGGGCCTATCAAAATGATTGTTTACAAGTACCAATTGTTGATTTATTAGTCATTGAATTAAAAAAAGCCTTAAAAAAAAGGTTTCCTAGCATCGTTTTTAAAACTCAACAATTTCAATTTTTGCCGACTTATGATATAGATATGGCTTGGGCATTCCGTCATAAAGGTTGGAAAAGAAATATTGGTGGGTATTTTAAGGACTTAATAAAGGGGCAATTTACTTCTTTAAAAAATAGAACCAAAACCCACTTATCCTTACAAAATGACCCTTTCCAAACTTTTGACTGGTTGGACGGTATGAATCGAAAATTTAATTTACACCCCATCTATTTTTTCCTTTTAGGAGATTATGCGCTATATGATACCAATAACAAAGTGACCGCCAAACCTTTTCAGCAATTAATTCATACACTTGCTACTTTATATAAAATTGGTATTCACCCTTCTTATCAATCTTCTGGTCAGCAAACGATTCTTGACAAAGAAAAACAACGATTGATTGACATTACCCAACAAACAATTCATCGCAGTAGGCAACATTTTCTAAAATTACATTTACCAAAAACTTATCGGCAATTAATTCAAGCAGGTATTCAAGCAGATTATTCGATGGGCTATGCCATGGCTACTGGATTTCGGGCAGGCACTTCCCTACCCTTTTATTGGTATGACCTTGCCGCAGAAACTAGCACGGATTTATCTATTTATCCTTTCCAAGTGATGGAAGTTACGTTGAAAGAGTACTTAAAACTAAGTCCTGAAGCCGCAAAAACACATATTCAAGAATTGATTGCTACGACAAAATCGGTCAATGGTGTTTTTTGTAGTTTATGGCATAATAGTTCTTTTTCTGAATTGGACAACTGGAACGAATGGGAAAATGTTTACGTTGATATGTTGGAAAGTTTAGCCTAGTTTTAGGCTTTTTTTCTTACTTTTGCTCCATAGTACTGTCGAATTTATTCAATTTATAATCAAGGCGAATGAATTAGCCTGTACATTAAAATTATCAAAAACAACTACTCAATCGTTTCAAATATGATTAATCTAATACTTTTTGGTCCTCCTGGCTCTGGAAAAGGAACACAAGCTGCAAAATTATTGAAGAAATATAAATTAGTACACATCTCAACGGGTGATTTATTTCGCTTCAATTTAAAAAACAATACGCCGCTTGGTTTAGAGGCTAAAAAATATATTGATAAAGGAGATTTAGTGCCAGATAGTGTAACGATTAATATGTTGACAGCAAAAGTCAATGAAAATCCTGATGCTAATGGTTTTATTTTTGATGGTTTTCCTAGAAATGTACACCAATCTGAAGCTTTAGATACTTTATTGACCAGCAAAGGGTCAGCTGTATCCGCTTTAATTGCTTTAGATGTGGATGATGAAGAATTAGTAACAAGATTATTGAAAAGAGGAGAAACTTCTGGTCGAAAAGATGATTCTGATGAATCAATTATTAGAAACCGTCTAAGTGTTTATCATAACGAAACCAGTCCTGTTTATGATTATTATGAAAAAGCTGGAAAATCAATTAAGGTAAATGGTGTCGGTACGCTATTGGCTGTATTTAGGCGTCTTTGTAAAATAATGAATCAATATTAATGACAAACAGTGTACGGTTAATGGTACACGTTTCGATTTTTGTTAAAATAATAATCCGTATTCTTTTAAAATCTATGGTACTATTTCCTACCACGGATAAGTGAAAGGACACGGATTTTTTATATCTTTTATAGTCATGAAAATCCTTCTTAATAATACCTGTTTCCTGTTTTTTATAGGGTTATTTTTTAGTATTTCAGCGTGCAGTCCCAAATTAATCACCAAAAAAGAACAAAAGAGTCTTCACCAACAAATTGCCAATTCCTCTATTTTTAATCAAGGTTTTACAGGTTTTCAAGTATATGACCCTGCGTCTAAAACCGTGTTGTACGAGCAATTTGCTGATAAATATTTCACGCCCGCTTCTAATACTAAAATCTTTACTTTTTATGCGGCAGCTAAAATTTTAGGCGATACCATTCCTGCCCTAAAATACCAAATTCAAGGGGATTCTCTTATTTTTTGGGGTACTGGTGACCCATCTCTTTTTCACCCCAAATTACCCTTCAACCGAAAGGTGATTGATTTTTTGAATAGTCGAAGCGAGCAATTATTTTATTGTCCTGATAATTTTATGGATGCTCGATATGGCACTGGTTGGATGTGGGATGATTATCCTTATTATTTCCAACCTGAATTGGCGGGATTGCCCATTCACGGCAACTTTATTCGAATACAAGGCAAAAAGAATAGTACTAATTTTAACATTACCCCAAATTATTTTACCAATAAAATAAATGGTCAGCCAAGTTTAGGAGGCAAAACGGCTCGTTTTTACCGACAAGAACAACAAAATATCATTGATTATAATCAACAAGCCGTTGGACAAAAGGATTTTGATAGGTCTTTACCTTTTATTTACACGGATACCTTAGCCTTACAAATATTGCAGGATTCTCTACAAAAAGCAGTGCAACTCTTGCCAAATTTTGGTACTTCTACTGCGAATGGTCAACTTATCTATAGCATTCCGACGGATAGTGTCCAGCAAAGAATGATGCAAATAAGCGATAATTTTTTGGCAGAACAATTAATGTTGTTGGTGTCCAATACTGTTTTTGATACTATGAATATTGCCAAAGGTATTCAATTCGCCAAAGATTCTTTGCTGAGCGATGCGCCTGATGCATTACTCTGGCAAGATGGTTCTGGGCTAACGCGCTATAATCAGTTTACGCCCCGTTCTATGGTCTATGTTTTGGAGAAAATTTATACCGAAATTCCGAAGGAACGCTGGCTTCATGTTTTCCCTGCTGGTGGTGTTTCTGGGACTATCAAAAATAATTTTGGTAGTGCTACTGAACCCTATCTTTATGCCAAAACAGGGTCAATGAGGCATGTTCGTTGTTTAAGTGGATACCTATTTACTCGGAGTGGAAAGACGCTGATTTTTAGTTTTATGAATAATCATATCCCTGGTAGTTCTAGACCTTGGACGAAGGAAATGGAGCAGGTTTTGGCTTGGATGTATGAAGAATTATAAACAAAATTTAGGGAATTATTAAAGATTATCTTATTTTGCTGTAGAAAACGTCGAATAATAATGATTCAATCCATTAAAATAGCTAATTATAAAAGTATTCATCGTGCGGATGTCCAATTAAATAATTTAAATATTCTAATTGGTCAAAATGGTGCAGGTAAAAGTAATTTTATTAGCTTTTTTAAATTCTTAGAACGTTTAAGTGAACAACAGTTAGCAACTTATATTTTTCAGTCTGGTGGAATTAATAATTTTTTGCATAAAGGATTCGAGGAAAGTCAGGAAATTAGATTTAAGTTAACATTAAAATCAAATGAGTCAATTCTAACCAACATCTTTGAAACGCAAATAATTTCAGATGGTGAAAATTATACTATTAATTTAGAAAAATTTGGCGTTAGGGATGAAAGTAACGTTAATCAACCGATTTATTATTACGAGCTAAATAATCAACAAAAAGAATCAGATTTAAAGACCTTTGCCAATCAAAATTTAAAACAACACGAAAATCGTTTCGCAAAATATACCTATATACATCTTAAAGAACTTAAATTATATCACTTTCATGATACAAGTGATAATGCCGCTATAAAACTTCCTCAACCAAAAGATGATGTCTATTTTTTCAAAAATGAAGGACAAAATTTAGCGCCCTATCTCTCTTTTATTAAAAACGCTGATTATAATAGTTATCTAAAAATAGTAGAAACCATTCGGTTAGTATTCCCTAGTTTTCACGATTTTGTACTCGAAGAAAACCCCTATGCTAAAGGTAAAATTGTATTAAGATGGAAAGAAAAAAGTAGCGAAAATATCTATTCCGTAAAGCAAATGTCTGATGGTACATTACGATTTATTTGCTTGGCTATTTTATTGACAGACACACTTGCTAATAATAATCAACCAGAAACGATTATTTTGGATGAACCAGAATTAGGTTTACATCCTTTTGCTATACATATCTTGGCCGAACTCATTCAAAAAGCAGCCTTAAATCGGCAAATTATTATTGCCACTCAAAGTGTTAATTTAATCAATCATTTTACGCCCAAGGATTTATTGATAGTCGAACGTAACGAAAAAGACCAGACTATATTTAAACGAGTAGAAGAAGAAAATTTTAATAATTGGTTAGAAGATTACACATTAGGGCAACTTTGGGAGAATAACTTTTTTGGCGGTCGCCCTTAAATTCCTATCAAATGGCAAACATTTTTATTATTGCCGAAGGGCAAACCGAAGAACAATTTTTCAAAAAGAATCTTCAACAACACTATATCACCTCGGCAGGACATTATTTACATTATTTTCAAGTCGTTGTAATGCCTTCTAAAAAGAATACTTATGCAAGACTTCACAAAGGAGGCAGCATTAACTACGAAAATTGTGTTGCGAATATAAAAAGGTTTTTGCACCAATCAGCACACTGTGAATTGGTATTATTAGTCTTTGATTATTATGGCATTCACGCAAGTTTTAAAGACCATTTAGATGAATCACACCTCAATTTAGTAGATAAGATAGTAGCTATTCAAAAACGATTAGAACAAGAAATCAATAATTCAAGATTTAAGTTTCGGTTACAGATTCATGAATTTGAAGCGCTTTTATTTTCTGATATTCAAGCTATTAGTAACCATTTCAATAAAGATGGTGTTTTCCCTGTATTAGAAAACATTTTGAATAAATTTAATGGTAATCCTGAATTAATAAATGACCACCCCAAAACAGCGCCTTCTAAAAGATTAGCACAAATTTTTCCTAGTTTCCGTAAAACTTCCGACGGGCTTCAAATAGTAGATAAAATAGCTATGAATTTGTTACGAGAAAAATGTACTCATTTTAATAAAATGTGTCAACTTATTGACGATTTAAAATGAAACCCCACCGTCCGTACTCGTTTACTAATTTTCCCATCCTTCTCCGCTTCTAATATCATCCCTTGCGCTATCGGTAATTCAAAAACCTCTTGCATATTCCGAATCACTCCTGCTGGTACTTTGGCTGCTTGAAAACGAGTTAACAAAGTGGCTTGTTTATATTTTAAAAATAAAGGCCTTAATGCCTCCTGTAAAGCTGCTCGATGCATAACTCGTTGCGCATTGCTAACAAATCGTTTATCGGTCACTAAATCACCTTTTCCCAAACAATTACATAACTCGGCAAATTGCTTTTCTGTACCGATTGCTAAAATAATTTCTTGTTGGTCCTTCGTTTTAAAAATTTCGCCATAAGGTGCAATATTAGGATGCTGTGTTCCCATTCTTTGAGGAATATAGCCTTCATTTAACCAATTGGACGCTTGATTGGCTAAAGACGCAATAGCTGCTTCTGCTAATGAAACCGTGATAAATTCACCTTTATTCGTTTTGGTTCTTTGCCACAAAGCAATTAAAATGGCTTCTTTTAATTGATGGGCTGCTAATAAATCAATTAGAGCAACTGGCATTTTTACAGGCGGCTGATTTGGTGCACCATTCATATACAAAAATCCCGTTTCTGCTTGTAGTAGAACATCAAATCCAGGACTAGGATTGTCTTCTCCGTAAGCTGTTAAATTGGCATAAATTAACCTTGGATTAATGCCGTTTAGCGTATCGTAATCCATCCCTAAAGGCTGGGCTGACCCCATTTTAAAATTAGCAATCACCACATCTGCGGTTTTAATATAATCCATTGCCAATTGATGGTCTTCGGCGTCTTTTAAGTCTAAAAAAATAGATTCTTTGCCCCAATTTACACTATGAAAATAAGCTGACTCTGGTTTCTTTTTATCCTCGGTTGGCAAGCGCCATTTTCGAGTGACATCTCCACCTGTTTTTTTATTTTCTATCTTAATAACGGTTGCCCCTAATTCCGCAAAAAATTGTCCGACTGCTGGTCCTGCCAAAACACTGGCTAATTCTATAATTTTTAAATCTTTGAAGAGTTCTTTCATGGGTGATGAGGTGATAAGATGTCAAAACACCATGATTTTGAAAATCATTGTGTTTTAAAAAGTCGAAATTATTCTTTATTCGTTAGCTATCTATTTTCTTGAATTAATTTTTGAATGCCTTTAGAAGAATAGCCTAATAACTTACCAAATCTAACGGCAACGTCTAGTGCCTCTTGTTCATTATAAATGCCGTGATGTGTTAAATCTGATTTGTCTCTTTTGATGGCTAAATATCGGTCTAAAGTATGCCCTTGATATAAAAGTAAAACTTCTTTGCCGTCGGCTACATCGGCAGGAAATAGTTTAGTCGTGATGAGGTCTTTTTCTAGGTATAATTGTACGTCATATTTAGCAGCAATTTTAGTGGCTTCAGGAAGAAACAATGCCATTTCCTCCTTACTTAATGGATGACTTAAAGCTAAGGGTTTTACGCCAGCATTCACGACTTCTGAGAAAGCACTAATCACGCCTAAATGGAAGGAAGTCTCATCTATTTCTGATGAATCATTCGTAGAATTTGAGCAATTAGATAAAGACATCGAACAAGCTATGAATAACAAAAGACAGCTATTTTTGAACATTGTATCAAGTAGTTTAGTTTTCGATTTAAGTAAAAAGGAAACGCTATGAGTTATAAATTTCTTAGCCCCAAAAGCTCCATTCACGCACGAAGCATGAAGAAGTATACTTCTGAACCCGAAGGGGTGGGATGCCAAGTGCGTGACTCCATAAAAGTGTATGGTTTCAAAATTCAACGTCTCTAAACTTTATTTAGCCTAGTTTTTTTACCCATTCGTCCGATATTTTACGAAGGTAAACTGGAATTAGGTAATTTACAATAGTGAAATTTACGTTTATTTGTAAATAAGTAATTAACTCAAGTTGTGGACAATTGTTGTATTGCTATATTGTTTTATTGTTACAGTGCTGGATACCCCTTAATTCAAATTTTCTAGTCTCATTAACAATAATAGCCATAAAACAATATAACCATTTCAATTTCTCCACCATTTAGCGTAATTTCTACATCTAAGAACCCTTTAATTCCAAATATTAAACCCATATCTAGGAAACCTATTTTCCTAGCACCGAAAAAGTAATAGTATATGATAGATTTATTATATCCCGTGAGTTATCTAGTGAGCTTGAGTGGTTTGATTGGCTGGTTTTATGTCCAAGATAATAAGCGGCGTAGTCGCCAAATGAGTAAATTATTTTTAGGCGGATTTTTTGCCTATTTAATTTCCTTGGGAATGGCACAAGGGGAGTTGCCTTATAAACTTTTTGTCTTGTTTAGAGACTTAGTAGTTTTAGGCATCGTTTCTCAGTTTTTTAGTTTTTTCAGAAAGTATAAAATTCTATTTTTTGGGATGCTCTTTGCCCTTTATGGCATGATTGGCACTAAAGGAATGGGTATTTTACAAGCTACTTTTCCTGAAAATGCCAGCACTAATAATGCAGAAGAAGCAGATATGCCAACGGGGGCAAATGACCAACCTGCTACTACTAAAAATAAACTAGCTAATTTAGACGAAAATGGAGAGTTACTAATTGAAATATATGAGGGGAATACCATCGAAGATATTGCCGACATGTTGAAAAGCTATGGCATCACTTATAAAAGAGCTTTTCATCCCGAAAAAGCTGATTTCACAGATTTAGATGATTATTATGTTTTAAATGTGCCTGATAACCAATTGGGTAATTTAGCGGAGATTGAAAAACAATTGTACAAAACCATTATGGTCGATTGGGTAGAAGAAAATGAAGTGATTAAGATTGCCCCAATTGAAGCCACTAAATTAGCCAAACCTATTGAAAAAAAATTTGGGATTAATGACCCTGGGTTGGAGCAAATGTGGGGATTTGAAGCGATGGGAATCGACCAATTTTATAAAAGTATTGCCGCCGATAATATTCAGCCGCAACGAAAAGCGACCATTGCCATTTTAGATACAGGCGTCGATGCTAAACACGAAGATTTAGCTGGCAATTATAAATCCATCAAAAGCAAATACGATAAAGATACGCAAGGACACGGCACACATTGTGCAGGGATTGCAGGGTCCGTTTCTAATAATGCAACGGGTGTCGCTTCTTTTTCTCAAAACAATGAATTTGTACAGATTACCAGTATCCCCGTTTTAAATAGTTTTGGGATGGGAACGCAAAAAAACATTATTGATGGTATCATCGAAGCAGCCGATAATAAAGTAGATGTTATTTCGATGTCTTTAGGTGGCAAATCTAGTCCGACTAAACAAAAGGCTTATGAAAGAGCTATTAAATATGCCAATGATGCGGGGGCGATTGTCGTCGTAGCAGCAGGAAATTCCAATGATAATGCGAAAAAATATGCGCCTGCTAATGTAAAAGGCGTAATTGCCGTTAGTGCCATTGACCAACAATTAAAAAGAGCGACTTTTTCTAATTATGTGAATGATTTAGCTATGGGTGTAGCTGCGCCGGGTGTGGATATCTACTCCACTTTTCCTAAGAATGAATATAAAACATTTAACGGGACTTCTATGGCAACGCCTTATGTCTCTGGTCTAGTGGGCGTACTCAAAAGTATTAATCCTGCTTTGAATACCGCTGAGGTTTATGATATTTTACAAGGTAGTGGGGTTGGTACAAATTCTACTTCCGAAACTGGGCGGTTTATTCAGCCTGGAGAGGCGGTGAAGTTGGTGCCTGTGGGAAAATAGTTTTTTATTTAGATATAGGTATCAGGAAAGCGATAAGGGATTTAGTATTTCTTATCGCTTTTTATATTCCAATTATTAGACGGAACAGTAGCATCCTTTAACGCTTACTACCGTCCCTTTCTACCTACTGAGAGAGATATTTTCATTTGAATAAAACGAAGGATGTTACCCAAAAAAGGTAACACCGTTAAAACCCCAAAAAACTAAATAAAAAACAATGTAATATAATAATGAAAGCGTGAAATCAACGGATTTGGAAGAAGCATTTAACTACGACCTGTTAGTAAGTCCCAACACATAATTAAGCTAATTAGGAGTTGGTCCTTAATAATTCTTGTAAAAATTAGTCTCCCTCCTGTCTAGAAACAGCGCAGTAGTATCGGGAGACCAAAAATTTATTGAGTACTTATTCTTATTGCAGTGGTGATATTAATTATGGTTGTCAATCAAGACGAAAAAACAACCAAGTATTAGATTTGAGATTAAAATTCCATTAAAATGGATAAAATTTTTATTACTTTATTGGTTAACTATTGATAAAAATTCTATTTTCTAATTTCTATTTAGACTATTTTATTGTAAAAAATAGGATTAATATCAAATAATTCATTTAATTTGTATTATTAATCCCCTCTAAAATATTTACTACAAAAAAAAGTAATTATTTTAAATATAACAATAAAATTTTAATGAAAAACACAATATTTTAATTATTTTTTAAAAAAATATTAAATCTGTGCATTTAAAAATAAAAAAACTTTTAAAACTAAGTGAGTTTTCTATTGCTGAAATAGCTGTACAAGTAGCCACTTCTGAAAGTACGATTAGAAACTTTAAGGCAGGACGCAATGAACCAAGTGTTGCTTTCCTTAAATTTCTATTTACAGAATTTCCAGACCTCAACCCTAAATGGTTATTTTTTGACGAAGGAGAAATGTTGTTAAAAGATGAACAAAACTCAGAGAGTCAGCTAAGGATAGAGCTTTTAGAAAAGAAGGTGCAAGAAATTCAACCACTCGTGAAATCTCTTAAGAAAAAACTAGACCAGTTTCTTGATGGCTTTGACGAAGTAGATTTAGATGCTTTAATAAAATTGATTAAAGCTTCTTAAAAGGGTCTAGGGACTATTGATTATGGGTTTACAAAGGTAGGCTTTATCAAAAATTATAAATCATGTAAAGGTTTTACTAACTTAATGGTAACATTAACCTTCAAGCAAAATCTAAATACATGAAAAAAGTTACTCTCTCTACGAAAAAGAAGTTACTTAAGTCTCTTAAAAAGTTAAAAAAACTTAAAGCAAAAGCTAAGGATATTCAAAAAAAAGTAACACTCTTAGAAGAGATAATTTATTGATTATCAAGAACTTTACTCTTAAAAAAGCATCCTAGTTATTAGGATGCTTTTTTGGTTTTAGAGTAACCCTTATTTATTTAACATTTTAAAGACCTAAATCTTCTGAAATGATTATTCTGTTAGACTCCTTCTTTAAATTACTGTTTAAATATTTCATAATTATAGTTTTTAGATGAATAATTTTGTTTTGCACAAAGAAAGCAGCATTTTTTTTTGATAAAAAATAGATTTAAGCTATTTTGTATTAACTAATAACTAGAATCACCCATACCTTATTCCCCTATAAACGCATAATAATCAAATAGTTACGAGCTTAAAAAAAAAGGCAATTGTATTAAAAATGGAATTATTAAAGCACATTACTCAGTTATCAACTTATCGACCAGAAGGTGGACTCAAGAAGGAATTATACCAATTAGTTGTTGAAGAAAATTATAACCGAACACAAGCAAAGCGTCATTTTGAAGATAAACAATATAAATCGAATTTTAGGGTAGTCTATAAAAATTTAAAGGATAGTTTATTGGATGGAGTTATCACAACTCCGCTACATAAATTACCAAACTTAATTAGAAGTAGATTACAAGTTTGGAAAAAACAATTACAGTATCGGATATTTATTCAAATAGGCGATAAAGAAGCAGGTATAAAATTAGCCACAGAAACCTTGATTGCAGCAGAACAGAATGAACAATTTGAAGTGGTACATACCATTTGTAGAGATTTGTTGTCTTATTATAGTACTAGTCATCCCAATACTCAAAAATATCAAAAGTATCGTCAAAAATATACTAAAGTTACCAAGTTAATGTTTGAAGAAGCCAAGGCAGAAATAATATATAGAGACTTTTTGTATAATTATCATTCCAAGCAACCAATCACCAGTTTCTCATTAGATATTGCTGAACTAGAAACAATAGCTTTAAGTAATGATAAATATAAGTTTAGGTATTATTTTTATGCGTTAAAGAGTCTCTATTTAAAATTAATTAAAGACAGCGATGCTTTGCTCGTCCATAATAAAATTGCTTATACTTTTTTTAACCAATTAGGAAAGGACTTACACTATGTGGTTAAGCTCAATTTCATTGCAGGATCAATTCCTTACTATATTCTCAAAAATCAATTCCCTGCAACAGAACATGCAATTAATTTAGCCTTATCAGTTGCACCAAAACATAGCTTTGATTGGCAAAGAATTTTAATCTATCAAAGTATTCTTGGTTTTTATAGCCAAAAACCCAAAATCGCATTACGTGCTTTTAATTTATCTAAACAAGTGCCTTCAAAGAAAAATACCAGTGAAGTACTTTTTGACAAATGGTATTTAATTGAAGGTTATCTTGCTTTTTTTGGTGCAATCGGTCGCATTCCACCAATGGAATCCTTTAGATTGTCTAGATGGCTAAACATTACGGAACGTCGAAATAAGCCAGCGCAAAAGGCCAATCTTATCATTATTGAGTTGCTTTATCATTTGGCTACTAAAAATCACGCAAAATATTTTCGTAAGACGGAGCAAATTGAAAGCTATATTAACACGCATTTCAAAGCACATACCTACAAACGTACGCGCTATTTTTTACGGATGTTGAAGGCAGTTGTCAAAGGAAATTATCACCATGATTTAGTGCCTATTTATGCAGCTAAGCAATTGACGAAGTTACGAGCTGCCCAATCTGAATTGAATTCGGAAGTGATTGAATTGGAAATTATTCCTTATGAGCTGCTTTGGGAAGAGGTGTTACTTCGCTTGAAAAGATAATGAACTAACTCATCTTTACTTTAGTTGGCATAGTTTAAATGACAGACCTGAAGGTCTTGGACGGGAAAGCCTGAAGGCTTTACTACCAGTTTTTCGGTCCAATAAAAAAGCCTTTGAGATTTAATGTCTCAAAGGCTTTTTATATTTTTCCTTTCACACCTATACACTTTTTAAAAACCGTATACTTTTTCCTTTATAATAGACTGATTAATAGGAAATTGTGGTAATATTAGCCGATTTATCATTTCGACAAGTTGTGTCAAATCGAATAACATTTTCTCAACAATTTCGT
>JBGCFJ010001153.1:0-2354 GCA_045106885.1 Saprospiraceae bacterium | reverse complement strand
GTTAGGAGGGATAATGATTAAAGGACAGTATTCAATAATGTCACCTTTGCTAATGTCAACAGCGGTAAAGACACCTCTACCCCGCCCTGCCGAATCAGCGACATACAATCCTGGAATGTGTAGCATTTTCTCATTTTAGTGAAAAATCATGGCTTTATTAAGTTGGATACCACCGACTCCATAAAAACCATTTTTTGTAAGTTAGTTGTTTTTTTGATAAAACGAAGCTATTTCACTAAAAAAGGATAAAACCAATGCTAATCTCGACTAACAGTTAATAAATTCAATACACAGCTTTTATGATCTCCAAGGGTGAACACAAATTCCTGTTTCACGGTTTCACCACTAGCATATCTTGCAGGTTGCCACGCTGGCATATTAGTAATAGCAGTCAATAAAAGTGCATCTATTTTTTCATCTTTTGAGGATTCAAATAGGCGAGGATTTTCAACTTGCCCTGCTGCATTAATACTAAATTTAACAGCTGTCAGCTGATGTTCTATAAAACTAGTTGTTGAAATTTTAGCTATTACTTGATGCTCTAAATATTGTATTAATTGTTTTGGACCACCAGGGTAAGTTGCGGCCTTTTCAGGATTGACTAAAAAAGAAAATTTAATTTCTTTAGATAAACTATTTTTAAGGTTATTATTTGGTATGTATTCGACACTGACTGAAATATTAGTGCCATTATCAGCGCCATTCATTAAGTCTTTTTGCGCTTGACTAAGGCTTTCATTTTTAGTATTCACCTGCTTTAACACGCCGTTTTGCATAGCTTTTATTTCAACCGCAAGATATTCTTTTATCCAAGATGATTGGTAATGTTTGTTTAAATCGCTTATCGTTTGAGCATTTGTTAGCGTTGCTTTTGAAATAGACAAAGGTGGGTAGGTTGGATTGATTTCATAGCCAAAATCAAAGGATAGGTTAGTTTGAGAAAAACAAAGCAGTGGTAAATAAAGGATTGTAAAAAAAATTAAAGCAAAGGTCTGTTGAATTCTTTTCATGGTATAAAGAAAATAATTTTTTCCCTAAAATGAAAGGAAATTCTAAACAGTTTGGCGAAAAAATTACTAATTGCAGGTTACTAGTGGTTTACGCACAAAATAAGTAACAGCTTTTAATTTTTGCAATAGGTTGATTATTAGCTACTTAATCCTACTGCTTACTGCCACTTATTTACTGCCGCTACCACTAGTGTTTGACCAAGTTTAAAATGACGAGTAATTCATAATCGCCAAATTCATTTGGCTGATTCTATTTTTAGTTGAATCAGCATTAATTCTAATGTTCTAGGAGTATTCATTTTAATCGCTAGAAAAATAACGTTTAAATGTACACAACGAACAATGCCTGTAAGCTACACATTAGGTAAATTACAGGCATTACTGAGGTAAAACCTCAAGTATATATCAGAAACGATAATTAGCTATCGCCGAATTTCTTTTTCTTATAAGATGCTTTTAACACTTCATCTCTACGCTCAACTGATGGCTTTGTGAAATGCTTTCTTCTTCTCAATTCCTTTAAAGTTCCTACTTGTTGGAATTTACGCTTATATCTTCTTAGCGCCTTGTCAATTGATTCGTTATCTTTTACATCAATAATTAACATAAATACTCCTTGATTTGATTTTTATTAAGTATAAATGAGATTTTATTGATAAAGGCACATAAAATCTCATTTTTTTAAATTCGGGTGCAAAAATAGGTTTTATTTATAAAACACACCAGTTTTTCAGCATTAATTTATTAAAAAAAAGGTATCGGGTTTCGGGTGTCAGGTATCAGGTAGTGAATACATCTAGCGGGAGACCCGAAACCTGATACCTGATACCTATTTTTAACTCGCCTTCATCCCACCATCAATAGCCAAACAATGTCCATTAACAAAAGAAGACTTATCACTTAATAACCATAAAATCGTTTCCGCCACTTCCATAGGTTTTCCGAGACGTCCCATTGGTACATAGCGCCGAACACTTGTGTCTAACATTTCTGGGCTTAAACCATCTAAAATTGCCGTCTCTGTCCAACCTGGACAAACAGCATTTACTCGAATATTCAATTTAGCATATTCCATAGAAGCTGAACGAGTAAGTCCAACCACTCCATGCTTTGCGGCACAATAAGGGCTTCCGCCTGGCACACCACCTAATCCTGCCAAAGAAGCAACATTGACAATATTTCCCCCTCCGTGATGCAGCATAGCAGCAATTTCTTCTTTCATGCAATAAAAAACACCAGTCAAATTAATCGCTATCATTCTATCCCAGTTCTCGAATTTAATTTCGTGTAGGGGAGATAAAACACCACCAATTCCTGCATTATTTACCGCAAATTTGATTGGAC
>JBGCFJ010001152.1:0-4941 GCA_045106885.1 Saprospiraceae bacterium | reverse complement strand
GTTGTATTTGGATGAATTTTGAAGTTGTACTAGGCAAAAAACGCAGACATAGCCTTTGCTATGACGAGTATTTTTAACGACGTACAGCTTTAAAAGTCGCCAAATTACCCGACAATATTAACTGGACTGACTACTAAGGTTGTAAATTTAGTAAAAAAACAATTAATTCCAATACTCAAAAACTACGACAAATTAAAATTATTAAATTGATAATCAGTCACTTATGTTTTTTAACTACTACAAATCCAGAAAAATTTATTTAGTAGTTTACAACGTTAGAAGGGTAGCCAAAAAATATAACAAGTCATTGATTTTCAATTACTTAAAAGTAGGACGTATTTAAGAATAATATAATTTAAAATAGAAATAACACGCTTATATCAAAAGCAATACGACTTAAATAATATCTTGCCTATCAAAATTGCTTACAGCAACAGTATAAATCTTACACTACCTGACTGTTTTTTACTGAATTACACATATCTTCATGCTACCTGATTTTTTTACCGTATTCCTCGTGTACTTTTAAAAGCCAGCGTCGGTCAGTTAATGGATTTGTGGTAGCTATCGTTTCTTTTATGGTTAATACATTGTGAGCTTTCATCTTTAAAATTTTATATACCAAAGAGACAAAATTCAAATAAGTTTGACGGAAATTGGGCGCTATTTTCTTATTCCTTTTTAGGAAAATCGTGAAAGAGGCAATCATTGAAAGCAAAGCCTCTTCTTCGTCCGTTTCATAATATATCTTAATTAACATAGCCTTGGCACCCAAATTATAAAATATGTCAGTAAACTGTACTTGCATCAGATGAGTAAGCGCATCGCTATAATTTTGTTTTCGATAGTGTAAATCTGCGAGGTTATAATTATAAGCATCTTCTTGAAATTGGTCTTCTAAATGGGCATGATATTCTTGGATAAAATTTTCGGTCCATTCAAACCTTTTTAGGTTAAAGCCTAATTTCACAACGTTTTTAAAGGTCCACGGCGATAAATAACCGTCTTGATACAGAAACTTTTGATAGATGCCTTTCATATATAACGCCAAACATTGTGTGACATAATAGTTGACCTGATTGTTTTGTTTCATTTGTGCCACACAGTAATTAATAGCAAACAGATAAAGGTTGTTTTTTTCATCGCTGGTCATCACCTCATTATATCTATCTAACAACTCAGTAAGTTGCAGAAAATGTTCATCTGCGTTTTTTTGGCTGACAAGTTTGTAGGCAATTAAATAAATCTTTATAATTGGAGATAATTTACCCATTCTTTGGGATAAGTAATTCACGACCTCTTCTGTAAAGGATAATTCGAAGTCTTCTTCTGCTATAATTTCCTTGTTGACCAAAATCTCACAACTAGATTTAAGTTTATTAAAAAAATAAAACTCATCTAATTGATTTAGAGATATTTGCAAGCTTGCGTCTCGTTTTCTTTTTTTTTGCGCAATGAAATGTTGGTAATCAATTTTAGAGAGTTGATATTGAAACAAATAGTAGCTTTCATCTTTTTGTTTTTTGTGGTCTATGATACCTTGCGCTTTTTTTCTATAGAGTCGATAATTTTTTTCTAATTTACGTGCTAATAATTCTTCTAAGATTAAAAGATTACTAGTGTGTGTTTTGTTTTCTAATCGGATAATTTTTAAAAAATGCTCAGCTTGTCTTAGTAGGTAATGAATTATATCCCCTAAGAGTCGTTGGTCAAACGTTTGATTGGGATAAATTTTTTGAAAAAGTACTGTTTTATCTAATTTTTCATCTCTAAATTCTGGAGCTATCTTTTTGAGGTATCTATAAAAAGGAATCAACTCTTTTTTTTTATTAAAAAAAGGAGTCGCTAAAAACTCCCCGAACCTTCTCCAATCAGCAACGTCATAGGTTTTTAATAATAAAATTAGTTTGCTGTTTTTCATGTGTTTATTTTTTAAGATTTTAAGAACACATGGACGTTTCATAAAATCTACATTTCAACAAATTCAAATATTTAATATTTTTAATATTAAAATTATAAGTATTTTGCAAATAGCTATTTACATATTTTTAAAAAAAACTTCGTTAAATTAATGATTAAAAAAATCTGAATTGTTTTACAATTTGTAATTGTATTCGCTTGCTGATTGACTTATCTTTGAACTAAGAACTTGTTGGGAGTTTGTTCTTTGAGTAGAAAACAATTCATTTTTTTTAGACGAGGCGCAAAAACCAGAGTTACCCTTTGGGCAATGAGGATTTTTGTAACGAAGTATAAGCAAAAAAAGGATTTTTACAGACCACTTAATGAATCCCCAACAAGCTCTAAAGCCCCCCAAACTATTAATAACATGAATGATACCAAGATGCGAAAAATATACTTTTTATTGACTGTTTTCATGCTTTTACAAGATACTACTGGTTACAGTCAGTTTGTTTGGCCAGGAGATGTTAATAACAATGGTATTGTAAATAAAGTAGATTTATTATTTCTGGGCTATGCCTTTGGGGAAACAGGTGCTGCACGAGTTGATGCGACAACTACTTGGGGCGCTAAAGATTTACCTGAAGAATGGGGAACTAATTTTCCTAATGGTGTGAATTTATTATACGCTGATTGTAATGGCGATGGCATCGTTAATGAACTAGACGCTACGGTTATTACCGATAATTTGAACTTGGTTCATGAGGATGTATTATTTGTTCCAGATGAGATTTTGACAGGAACAGCAGGCGAAAACCCTGAATGTAGATTTATCAACCCTCCCTCAGCTGTACCCGTAGACCAATTGTTCAGTTTGGAAATTGGCTTGGGAAATATGGATATTCCTGTTGAGAATATGTCAGGTTTTACCTTTATTTTAGATATAAAACCAGCTATTTTAGGAGTAGATAATACGAGGCTAACACTAAGAACAGACACATGGATTGAAAATACATCAGAAACCTCTTTTGAAGTACAGCAGAAAGCATTAGGGGAATCTCAACTAAAGGTGGCTTTTACAAAAACCAACAGAATACCCGTAAGTGGTTCAGGGTTGATAGGAAAAGTAACTTTTGTACTAGAGACTGACGTCATTGATTTGTTTGTGATAGACACCGTAACTTTCTCGTTGGATAGCATTATTGTACTTGATAATGAACTGCAACCTATTCCAATAGTAACCCAATCTTTAAAATTACCCATAGATAAAGATTTAAAAGTTAGTACTCAGGAGCATCCACTAATCTCTTCCATAGGCGTGTATCCTAATCCGAACAAAGGATTGTTATTACTAGAATCTCCAAAGGGCATCCTTGAAAGATTGGAGATTGTCAATAATTTGGGGCAAACAGTTTTTACACAATTTTTAACTAAAAACAACTTTCAAAGTGTTGACTTTCAGTATCTTAATAGCGGATTCTATTGGGTAAGAATTCATACGGAGTATGGAATTAAGACAGCGTCTATTCAAAAATACTAGCAGTTCAAAAACATTGGTTTGATAAGATTTATCAAGAGTAAATAAAAAATACGAAAATGATACCTTTAACTATATTATTATTATTACTATTTATGATTTTTTCAGATGGCTCTTTTAAAACTCCTGAGATAGATAAAAACAAAAATAGCAGGAGGTGAAGGTAGCATAGCAGCATCTACGGGGTACGAAAAAATCAAATTTGTATATTCATTTCTGTTTCATTATTAAGCCTAGATTTTAACGATAGATGGCATATTTTTTGAACCTTTTAAAAGTATTTTCTCTAAAAAATAGAAGACTAGCTTATTTATTCCCTCCAAAAAGTCAGCTGTTTTTTTAACACAAAACATTCAAAGCGTTTTTAGGCGCTACTCTGACAATAGCTTTCCGTAGAATATTTAAAGAGATGCTATGCATGACTTTTTCAAGTGTCGGGGTAACATACAGCTATTATGAGTGAACAAATAAAAATTGGGACTTTCGCTTTTTTCGTAATCCTATTTACCCTTGTAAATACAGTAGCTGCTTTTGCGTTCCATCCCCCTACTTTTTCACCGCTTACCACTTCAGATACCGTAAATTGTGATTTATACGAAGGAGAAGATATTCATTTTAACTACTTATCTGACAGTACATCATCAGCATTTACAGCTACCTTTTTATTAACAGATACCAATAATATAATTCTTCAGATTAGAGACACCACCCAATTTATCAATGTCTCAGAAGGTTGTTACTTTGTTTATGCTTTGAAATATAAGTTAGGCATCACCATTCAAGGTAATGTAGTGGGTAATCGGGTTTCTGATATTACTTCTTCTGATAACTGCTTAGATTTTCCCGAAACTAACCCTTACCCAATTACTGTCTGTCCTATTCCTGATTCCATTAAAATTGTAAGCGGAAGAATTTTCTATGATTTGAACGAGGACGGCCTCAATAATGATGGCATTAACAAATTGGCCGAAATGGCACTAGAAATTTATGAGGATAATAATCAAAATGAGCTTATTGATGGCGGCGATAGTTTATTGACGGTCATCATGAGCGATTCTCTAGGATTCTACAGCCAGACTATAGATGAAACATTACTTGGTCGGATGGTAACTCACTTAATTGTAACAACTGACTCCACGACTATTCCAAGTGAAAGATACTACACCACGAATAATCTGGAAGTAGTTGTTTTTTCAACCACCCAAAAAATTGCTAAGAATAATGATTTTGGAATAAGCCAAACGATAGATTTGGAAAATGAAGTGTGGTTAGACCTTAACGCCAACGCTATTCAAGAAACCATTGAGGTGAATATACCGAATATGGAAATATACCTAATTAACCAAAGCCCACTTTTAATAAATGGTAACTCTTATCCAGCGAACACCTATCGTGATACTATTCTTACGGATGCAAACGGAATTTTTATATTTGAAAAATTACCCGATTGTGATTGGCAATTAATTGCTAACCATGATGCCACCCAATATATACCTACCTAC
>JBGCFJ010001151.1:0-2071 GCA_045106885.1 Saprospiraceae bacterium | reverse complement strand
CGCAGTCATCGGACGATTTAAACTAGATGATGGAGTACTTACTAATTAGAGTCTGTCCGTAAAGTCGATTTTGTTCCGCTCGTAACCACCAAATTTATTTGGTTAGTTCTATGTAATATACTGACCATCAATTCGTGTACAACCTACCAAATAAATTTGGTGGTTACGAAACGAATTAACGGTCAGCCTGAGGAAGTTACTGGGCAATTCCTTGTTGAAGATATTGCACCATTAATTTAGCCGCTTTTTGGGAAGCACCTGCATTGCCTAATTTTTCTTTAATTTGGCGATAAGCCGCTTTTAATACTAGCGCCTTTTCAACTTTTAAAATAAGCGATAATTCCTTTTCTAAAGCAGCTGCTGTCAATTCATTCTGAATTAATTCTTTTACTAGTGGTCGATTGGCAATTAGATTAACTAAAGAGATATACGGTACTTTAATAATACGCTTGACAATTTGATAGGTTAGCCAATTGCCTTTATAGCAAACTACTTGAGGGACTTCAAAAAGGGCCGTTTCTAAAGTTGCAGTCCCAGAGGTCACTATAGCTGCTTTTGCTTTATGGAGTAGGGGATAGGTTTGATTATGTACTAGAGAAATATGATGGTTAGAAAGCTTTGCTGCTTGGATGATTTTTTGATAAAAAGAAGTTGGAATAGCTGGCGCTGCGGCAATAACAAATTGATAAGCAGGAAATGCTTTTACCGTCGTTAGCATGATTTTTAAAACTGCTTTAATTTCTTGTTTTCGACTACCAGGTAAAAGCGCAATAATTGATTTACCATCCTTATTACTACAAAGGGCATTTGATTTGAAATTCCTAATCGCATCTAATAAAGGATGCCCCACATAATCGACTTCCATGCCGAATTGCTGATAAAAATCCTTTTCAAAAGGCAAAATGACAAACATTCGGTCCACATACTTTTTAATCTTTTTTACCCTACTTTGGCGAGATGCCCAAACCTGTGGAGAGATATAATAAAAAACTTTGAATCCAGCAGTTTTTGCCCATTTAGCAATGCGCAAATTAAATCCAGAATAGTCAATTAAAATCAATACATCTGGTTGATAATCCGAAATGTCTTTTTCACAAAAAGCAAAATTCTGTCGAATGGTTTTTAAATTTTTGACGACTTCCCAAATACCCATAAAAGCTAAGTCTCGATAATGTTTGACCAATTCTCCGCCTGCTTGCTGCATTAAATCGCCCCCCCAACAACGAAATTGAGCTGCTGAATCTTCTTGATTCAATGCCTTTATTAAATTGGATGCATGTAAATCGCCAGAGGCTTCTCCTGCTATTAGGTAGTATTTCAAAGGCTGAGAGGCTGAGAGGCTGAGAGGCGGAGGGGCTGAGAAACTGAGAGACTGAGAAGGTATACTCCTTTCCGCCTCTCTGCCTTTTCACCTTTCCGCCTTTCCGCCTCTAATTAAAAAATATCCCCAGAAAACTTAAATAACCAAAATCCTACATATATCAACGTCGCAATCATCACACCTCGCATAGTCGTTTGATACCATTGTTTTTGGTAATATCTAAATGGAATAATATTTAAACAGATGGCTAAAACTGCCATGGTTCTAGCCCTAAAAGTAATGGTTCTAGTATCGGAACTTAACCACTCGGTAGCGGCTAATTGTTCAAATAGCGTTAAAATGATAGCGTACCCTACAAAAGGAACGGCTAAACCTAAAAATAAACCAAGTAATAAGGAATCTTTATCTAACATATTGAGGAGGTTTAGAGGTGTAAAGGTACAAAGGTGTAAAGGTACAGAGGTACAAAGGTACAAAGGTTTAGAGGTACAAAGTATTAACCGTAAAGCCCTAATGTTTTGGACGTATTACTGGATAACTTCCCGTTATCCAGTAATTTTAATAGTAATTTTCAAGGTGTTAAATTATCTAGCAATATTAATTGCCGAATTAATATTGGGAATGTCTTGGGACATAAAGTTGTATCCGATAAATAGACATAAGTTGTAACTCTTTTTCTGGTTGCTGGTTAGGATTTTTAATCCGATACCATTATTTCTCTCGCCTCTGGCGAGTGTTTAGTCCTAATTC
>JBGCFJ010001150.1:0-21463 GCA_045106885.1 Saprospiraceae bacterium | reverse complement strand
TAGGAGATAAAACTCTACTAAGACTGATAAGAAAATACCTTCGGAGTGGCATACTATCGGGAGGAATGATTCAACAACGCCAAAAAGGGACTCCGCAAGGCAGCCCCTTATCACCATTACTATCTAACATCGTATTAGACGATTTGGCTAAAGAACTGGAAAGGCGAGGACACAGTTTCGTGAGGTATGCGGACGATTTCAGTATATTCGTGAAAAGCCAAACAGCAGGCGAACGAGTGAAAGAATCGATAAGCAAGTACTTGTCAGATAAACTCAAGCTCAAAGTAAACGAGCAAAAGAGTGTAGTCTGTCAAAGCCATCAGACAAAATTTTTAGGATACACCATAATCCGAGACGGAAACTTAGTTATAGCAAAATCGAGTCTTAAAAAGTTTAAGGCAAAGATACGAGAGATAACCAAGCGTAATAGAGGAAGAAGTTTTGCAATTAAAGCTATTTCCTAATCCAGTAAATCAACAATTAAACATCCGCTACTATCTACCCGAACAAGCCCCTGTCCACGTCAGGCTCTTGAATGCTAATGGAAGAATGATGCACCAATTCCTGGCAATCAATGATGTTGGTTGGCACGAAAATAGTCTTACTATACACCATTTACCAATAGGCATTTACTTTCTTTCGATACAAACAACGCAACAACAACTGTATCGGAAAGTGATTGTGCAACGGTAATTTTTAAAAGTTTGTTGAACGGGTGTCCCTTGGGATAAAAATTCATTTTTTTAGCTCCAGAAAATCCCCAACGAATGCTAATATCAGCAACTGATTTTTTTCGGTTGCTGATATTTTTGGTTATACTCACACCCCCTATACTCATTTCAACACCTCTAAAATTAACTTCGTATGGGAAAAAAACGATTACTTAAATATACATTACTATTACTAGTATCTTTTAGCGTAGCAGTACCTAGTTTATGGAGTCAGCCGATGAATGATGTTTGCACCTCTGCCATCTTAATTGACGAAACTGGAATGATTGAAGGTTCTACGCTACAAGCCACTACCGACGAATCAGGTGCAATTTGTAATAGTCTAAGAGTTGGTACTAAAGGGGTTTGGTATAAATTCATGGGAACAGGCAAAATGATTACCTTTTCGACCTGTTTGACCGAAACTCTTTTTGATACATGGATTGCCGTTTATTCTGGGGATTGTGACGCCTTAGTCTGCGAAGCACAAAACGATAATGAAGGTGCTTGTACCGTGGCGAATGCTTCTGAATTAGATTTTTTAGCCGAAAAAGGAAAAATTTATTACATCTTAATTGGTGGCGTTGGGGTCAACACGGTGGGTACTTTTAAATTAGCCACTTTTTGTCCTGGTGGCGGAAGTGACTGTATTCAAAAAGACGAATGTCCTGATGAAGATAGAATCACTAAAGCAGTCTGTGGATGTGGCAAAACGGATTACAGTACTGACGGTGAAAGACCTAATATTATTAAATATGCTCCCCTCACTATCGGTCATCCTACCAATGACACCACTTGCCTATACGAAACTGCTCAGTTTGGGATTACAGCCACGGCTGGTACAGAAGAGGCGACGTTAGCTTATCGCTGGCAAGTGGCTAATTTAGTTAATTTTTCCAATAATGGACTAATTAATTATACCGATATTTCAGATGATGCAGTCTATCAAGGTAGTCAAACCAATACTCTACAAATCGTTAAAGCAACTCAAAATCTAGACGAATTAAAATATCGAGTGATTGTCACTCAAACTTTAGGGAATACAAATTGTCTTGATACTTCGGACGTGGCTACCTTGTATGTTTTTACACCACCAACAGTTTCCGTTAGTCCACAAACAGATACTATTTGTGTGACTAATGACGCCAAGTTTTCCATGGAAGTTATAGCTGGAGAAGCGACAGCTAATTTAACCTATCGTTGGCAAGTTTCTACCAATAAAGGAAATACTTTTGGCGACTTAATGGATAATTCGATATACCAAGGCAGTCAAACTAAACAGCTTAGTCTCTCCAATGTAGCTCATGAATTAGACGAATACCAATACAGAATGATTGTTACACAGACAATTGGTAATTTTAGTTGTTACGACACCACAGACATAGCTAATTTATATGTTTTTCAACCACCAATAATATCCCTTAATCCACAAACAGATACGGTTTGTGTGTCCAACAATTTTGAATTTTCGATGGAAACTTCACTTGGAGAAACCGCAGGTGAATTGACTTATCATTGGCAAGTATCCACTGATGCAGGTCTTCAATTTATGGATATAGCAGATAATACACTATATCAAGGTACTAAAACGCCAAAACTTAGTATTATTAATTCGCCACATAGTTTAGATGAATATCAATATCGGGCAATTGCTACACAGACTATTGGTACAAACCACTGTTTTGATACAACAGCAGTCGCCTCCTTTTATGTTTTTGTTCCGCCTAGTATTACTGTTAATCCTACTAATAGTGCCATTTGTGTCCAGCAAGGAACTGCTTTTTCTACGGAAATTAACTCAACCGAAAATGGTACATTAAGCTATGAATGGCAAGTTTCATCAAATGAAGGACAACAATTTATACCCCTCCCAGATAACGAACTATACCGTCAAACGAATAGCGCCGAATTAAAAATTGATAAGGCATTATTTTCTTTGAATCAGCAGCTTTATAGATTAATCGTCAAAGAAAAAATTGGGACTATCATTTGTCAAGATACTTCTACTGCTGCTCTATTGACGGTTATGGACAATCCTAAAATTAATCGTGAAGGGCAACAATTCACAGATATTTGTGGAGATATGATTGATATATCTGGAGCAAATACCCCAAATAGTACAGGAAGTTGGTCATTTGTATCCGCAACACCCGAAAGCAGTGCAATTTTCAGTGATCCTGATAAAATAACCACCTTTGTTACAGGCGTTTATGGTGGACAATACACCCTTCGTTGGACGGTTAATTCAGGCGTTTGTCAAGGACGAACAGCCGACCTACAAATCAGTTTTAACCCAGATGAAGATTTACTTGGTGGTTTACCTGATGGCACTCAAGACTGTGTAGATTTATGCATCGGAGGCGATGATAGAATCAATACAGATGGTTCTGGCTTGCCCGATGATTGTGATTGTTTACCTAACGATGCTACTAATGAATTTGCCAATATTACAAATACAGCCTTTCAACTTTTTGTGCGAGAACATGTTCTATTAGGCTTAGATACACTTTTTAGAAAAGGAGATTTTTCTCTAATGGCGGATGCAGTAATAGGTTCAAAAATGGATAATTTCCCACCCGTTATTTTTCAGGCAGCTCAATCGATTACCCTTATAGAAGGCTTCCATGCAAAAGCAGGGGCTAGTTTCAAAGCCCAAATAGGTTTCTGTCGAGATCCACTAGCAAACATTGGTACAACTATAGAAAATGACGCCACCAGGGTAGCTGTACCTCCGCAATTAGGTCATCAATTGCAATCGAACACAACTATGCAATGGGAAGTATTTCCTACTATCGTACAAGAACAAGCAGTTATGCAGCTTTATTTGCCCGAAAAAAACCAAATCACACTTGCGTTATATGACCAACATGGTCGATTTATCAAAACGTATTTACCGAGTAGTCAATACAAAGCAGGGCAACATCACTTCCTATTAAATACGACTAATTTAGTAGGAGGAATGTATATTTTAAGATTGGTAGGTGGTACAGAAGTGTTAAGTCAAAGAATCATTGTTCAATAGACTTGATGCTAAAAGATAAAGTGCTTCCAGAACTAGTGGTTTTGGAAGCACGTTTCATGCGATTTATTTTAGAATAAACACTAGTATAGTTCCTCACTTAACAATAACTGTTCTGTTCGTCGAATACAAAAAATTGCCAAGTTAAAAATAAGCAACCCAAATATCATCATACCCCATTGAGACATTGTTGGGATAAGCACCGAAGGGCCTAATTTCAACTTAAAAAACAAGTCAAAATTTGCTAGGGCTGTCCCATTCTGAATCAATGTCCCATCAGTATATCTATCGCCCAATTCGCTAGATATAGCAATATCAAAAGGATCTCCAGCTCCTCCCAAAAAGAATGTATAAGTACGGTTATTTTCTATATCTACAGGCGCTGTTAGCTTAATTTCCACATCTCCACTTGCATTAAGTGTCACAGGCTGTGTATGAAGAATTGCTGAACTAGTAGCAGCTCCGTTCGCAACACTTAAGGTAGTTTCTGCTTTGTTAGCCCCAATTGGCAACACTACACTAATTGTCATAGCGGTCAATTGCCCCGTTCTACAAGCCTTAAAAGATTGCCCAATTATTGTCCCGCCAACTACCATAGTAGTAGGAGAAGCAGCAGCAGTATTCTTGGTTAGTTGTTCAATGGAGGTACATTGTGCTTTAATCTGAGTAATAGAAAAAATAAATAATAAAATAATCAATGAAATTCTCATAGCTTAATTTTTAATAGGGGATATTACCTATTTTCAGTAAATAAAGAGTTTTCTTATAAAAATATGCAAGTTCTTAAAAATCGGCTACCCGTCTAAAGTTGGATACTCAAGTTTAGGACAGACAACGGAAAATCTATATTTTCCGACGCTTGGAGCAGCGAATATAGATTCGCTGTTGTCGAAAATGCCCAATCTTAGACGGGATTCTGTATGAGCAATGCCTTGGGCTTGCCCTTCTTTCTGATTTTTTTTCGATAGACTTCGGCAAGCACAAGACATTGCCCATACCAAAGTCCAATAAAATCATCAAATCTGTTTTTATAAGTTTTGTTATAAAATCAATTTGATACTTTTATTTACCTGCTGCTAAAAATGATATAGGAAACAAATTGCTAAATTGTAATAGTGAAGATACTGTGCTAAATAGTTACCTGCTCCCTTAGATCTATCGGAGAGATTTGCCAAAGAAACACTAAGGTAGAATTCGGAGAAATTTTGAAGAGATAGTAAAAAAATACAATCCATACATAGATTAATTAGTTTTTGCTAATAAGCAAAAATAAAGAAGTATTTTTAATAATATACAACTCTAAAAATACCCAAATTAGCCAATAGTATTAACTGGGCTAACTATCAAAAAACAACCTCTAATTCAATTTATAATATAATATTTTATTATAAAAAAGGAAAGTTTGTTTTTTAGGTAACTAATCATTATATAGGTTTGATTAAGCAAAAATAATAAATAATAATAAATAATGTTAAGGAAAAAAAAGCGTTTTGTGACAATGCATCAGTCAATTTTTATTAGATACATCTTTTTTTTCATCATAAAAAATAAAAACGAAAAGTATTAAAATTTCATTTATAAACTGATACATATAAAAAAGAATTCTATCCTTGCACAAGTCATAGAAGTGCATTCTATTAGTGACAAAATACTAGGTAGTATTTCTACTATTTTTATTAAAACTTCCTGAATACACCGTTCAATAAATTTATGGTCATTTTTGCGTGTACCCTTACGCAGCTATGCTGCTCCAATTTGGGATATTAAGAGGGGCGTAAAACTTAACCAAACGAAAATTGATACCTAGGAAGAAGTGAGCAGTCAGACCGTTTATTACATAAACTGTCAGAAGTCAGATTGAAAATTGATAATCACGTGTCGGACACCTTTGGAGGTGTCCGACACGTTCGACTAACCATTTATCAGTTTTTTAGCTGACGCTCTAAATTCAATAGAATCAAATCCAGTGCTTAATTTCAAGAACAGTGCTATCCCTATCGCAAAAGCACCATTTTTCTACCATCATTTATGGTTTATTAGACTTTATTCTGAAATACCTTGTCTTAAAACCATACACTAAGTCTATTAAACTTATGTTAAATCCATAGGGGCAATCCATCATATTTCCATCTTTAATAAAAACGACTTGTTTTTAGTAGTAAATTTGTGAATGAGGGTTAAAAGTTACCATTCCTATTAATTTTTCGTCTATATATCAAAAATGTTAAATTTTTAATAGGTAACAGCAATAAGCGCCTTCAAAAATATGTTTACTATTGCAGTTTTAGTCGTCTATTTTACAGAACTATAATAACTGTAATGTCAGCCCAAATTTGGCATTACAGCAAAACCAACTAATCTAGTTGATATGAATATCAGACATTTTTTAAGTATACTATTTTTATTGGGATGTCTATCACCCATTTTTGCCCAACAAACCACTGTTTATACAGATGCAAATGGTAGTTATAAACGAGGGGTAGATTTTTTCGAGAAAGGGCTATATGCCGCAGCCAATGTGGAATTCACGAAGGTATTGCGAGCAAATGTCCCTACGCAAGAGCCAAAATTTCGAGATTTACAGATGAAAGCGGAGTTATATATCGCTAAAACAGCTGTTCGTCAGAAACATCCAGATGGAGAAAAGTTAATGTTAGATTTTATTCGGAATCATTCTCCTGAGCCAATTGCGAGTCAAGCCATCTTAGAAGCTGCCAATTATTACTATAATGACAAACGCTTTGAAAAGGCATTAGAATTTTTGGAAATGGTCAACACGCTCGACCTTTCCGAGAATCAACGGTCAGAAGTATTATTCAAAAAAGGCTATGTTTATTTTGTCAATAAAAAATTTGCTGAAGCTAAAGATGCTTTAGGCAAAACCAAAGACATCAGAAACGAATACTACGAGCCGTCTAATTATTATTATGGCATGACCGCCTTTTTTGATGGCAACTATGATTTGGCGACTCAAAGTTTCCAAAAAATAGCTACTTCCACAAAATATAAGCCACATGTACCTTTTTACTTAACGCAAATTTATTTTGCACAAGGCGATTATGATAAAGTGATTAGCTATGCTACGCCTTTGATTAATGAACCAAAATTAAAAAAGCGTAAAGAATTACATCAATTAATTGGGCAGGCTTATTTTGAGAAAAAACAATACACTGAGGCTCTACCCTATTTAGAGTTTTATGCAGAAAGCACCTCTAGTATGCGGGAAGAAGAGTTTTACCAACTCGCTTATACACAATACCAAACAGGACATTATCAGGAAGCCGCTGATAATTTTGAGCAATTAGGAGGGGTAGATAGTGAAATAGCACAAAATGCTTTATATAATTTAGGCGATTCCTATATCCGTTTAGACAAAAAAGAAGAAGCAAGAGAAGCATTTGGAGCGGCAAGTCGAATGGATTATGACCAAATCGTTACAGAAGAAGCCTTATTCAATTTCGGAAAATTATCGTATGAATTAGGGGCAGATAGAGATGCAGTAACAGCTTTCCAAAGTATGCCAACTTCCTCTAAATATTACAATGAATCACAACGCTTATTAAGTGAAGTATTCTTGAATACTAGAGATTACGCTAGAGCGATTAAGATTATTGAGGGCATGCCTTCACTAACACCTCAAATGAAGGAAACTTATCAAAAAGTAACTTATTACAGAGGTGCTCAATTATTTGCAGATGGCAAACAAGGCGCAGCAAAAGGCTTATTTGAAAAGTCTTTAGAAGTGCCTGCCGATATAAAATTCAAAGCCTTGTCTCATTTTTGGTTAGGCGAAATTGCACACGGCGAAAAGCAGTATAACGAAAGTGTCCAACAGCACAATCAATTTTTAACCTTGTCCAAAGGCATGCGGGATTTGCCAGAAGAAGCTGCTCCTTATCTAGCGAATTATACCCAAGGCTATAATTATTTAAAGCAAAAAAATTATGGGTCTGCAGTAGGCTATTTCCAAGATGCCGTAGCAGGTATCAAGCAAAATTCTGGTTTTATTAAAAGTGACGTCATTAAAAATCAGATTTTACCAGATGCTGTACTTCGAGCAGGAGATGGTTTATTCAAAAGAAACCAGTATAACGACGCCATTAAATTTTATAATGAAGCAGTTAATCGTAGATATAAAGGTTTTGTTTATGCCTTATATCAAAAAGCAATTATTGAAGGATTAAGAGGAAATACAGTAGATAAAATTGTTGCTTTAGAAGACATTACTGAAAAGTATCCAAATTCTGAATATACCGATGAAGCTTTATTACAATTGGGTATCACTTACCAAGAATTGGGTAAATTAACCGAAGCAACAGTTCCATTAAAGCAATTGGTCAAAGATTTCAAAGGCAAATCTAATAACTTGAATGCCGCTTTAATTCGATTAGGACTGATTACCTATAATCAAGGCAGTCCAGAAACGGCTTTAAATTATTACAAAAGAGTATTTGATAATAATCCAACAGGCAAAGAATCAGAAGATGCCTTGGCAGCTATCAAAGAAATTTATATTGATGATTTAGGTCGAACGGATGATTATTTTGCGTTTTTACGTAGCATTGATTTAGATGTAGACGATGCACAAAAAGAAGAAGTAGCTTTCAAAGCCGCAGAATCTCAATTTGAAAATGCCAACTATGAAAGAGCCATTGAGGCTTTTAATCGCTATTTAAGTCAATACGCCAATGGTCGAAATAACTTAGTGGCGCATTACCACAGAGGAGAATCTCATAGTGTATTAAAACAATATAGTTTAGCCTTAAAAGATTACGAATTTGTGGTGAACAAAGGGCAAAGCAAACATTACTTAAAAGCTTTGGAAAAAGCAGCCATTATTGCTTATAACCACGAACAAGATTTTGGAAAGTCTTATAATCTATATAACCAATTAGAGCGTGCGGCAGAGAGTGATGACCAACGTTTTGAAGCTCAGATTGGTGCTTTAAGAAGTGCTTATCGAGCAGGCAACAGTGATGCTGTCTATAATTTAGCGAGTAAAGTAGTCAATAATAATCGAGCGAGTCAAGAACAAGTAGCCGCAGCTAATTTCTATCTTGGAAAAGTGGCTTATGATAGAAAAGATTATGACAATGCCCTATCTGCTTTCTCCCAAGTAAAACGCTTAAGTGACAATGAATTAACGGCAGAAGCAAGATATTTAGAAGCCAATATTACCTTCTTAAAAAGAGACTTAGCACAAGCAGTAACCCTACTAAAAGAAGCAAGTAGAGCAAGTTCTAGTTATCCATATTGGGTAGCCAACGGCATTGTGTTATTAGCAGATGTCTACACCGAGCAAGACGATTTATTCCGAGCTAAAACAACTTTGGAAGCATTATTAGCTAATTACGATGATGACCAAGAAATTGTGAGTCGAGCGAAACGTAAATTAGAGCAAGTGAAAGCTAAAGAAAGCGCTACAAATCGCTTAACCAAGCCTGATAAAGTAAAGAATAGCTTAATTGAATTGGATGAAGGGAATAATTAGTGGGCAGTTGTAGCAGTAGGCAGTAGCTTAGGCTTCCAGCCTGAGTAGCAGTAGGCAGGCTACAGTTAGGCAGTAACTTAGGCATTTTGCCTAAACAAATCAAAAAGTTTAAAATAAAATAGGTTCTTTGACGACGTCAACCGTCAACCGTCAACCGTCAACCGTTTAAATATGCAAAATACCAAAATCATATTCCTTTGCTTATTTGCTTTTGCACTCAACCAAGTCGCAATGGCCCAAGAAGATTTACCAAGCGAAGAAGTAGAAGTCATCAAAGACTTTGACGCCCGATTGATAGAAACAGAAAAGGTAGCTATCAATCCTACGCTACCCAAACAAACCAATACAGCAAAAACGCAAATCTATAATATTCCTTCCCGCAGTTTGCAAGTAGAATATTTACCGCCAAAGATTCGCCCTTTAGCGATGAAGCGAGATAAATTACCAAAGCAATACAATGGTTATTTAAAAGCAGGTTACGGCGTGCCCTCTTCTCCTTTAGTAGAAGCCTCTTATTATACTTTCTATGAAGACAAGTTGAATATTGGCGGTCGATTTAGACATCATTCTGCGAATTTCAAAAATATAGAAAATCAACGTTTTGCTGACAATGAATCAGAATTAAAAGGTACTTATTATAAAGATGAAGGGTATGCGATTAGTGGAAATGTAGGCTTTGAAGGAGACGAAGTACATTATTTTGGATATAATCAAAATATACCTGCGGACACGGTATTAAATGTTAATCGAGAGCAAGTTAGACAACGATTTAATACCGTCAAATTAGGAGGTACGTTCTTTAACGGAGAGCGAACACAAGGTGACTTAAACTATGCAGCAGGATTTAATTTCTCTAATACCAAAGATAATTTTGCAACTAGCGAACGTAGTTTTGATGCCCACTTCGGCGTTACCAAATGGATTGCCGATAAGCATGCCTTAAATGTAGGAATCAAAACAGATTTGACGACTTTTAAAAATGGAGATAGTCGCAATGCCGATTCCCTGAAGCAGAAGTTGAATAACTTTTATTTGACCCCAAGTTTCACTTTCCATGCAGATGCCTTTAAAGTAAAAGTGGGGGCTAATTTAGTCGCAATAGATGGAGATTTTAATCCTTTCCCTGCTATCGAAGCTTCGGCAAATATAGTAGGTAGTAAATTTACTGTTTTTGCAGGGGCAGAAGGAAGTTTGCAAAAGAATACGATGAAAACTATTAGCGATTATAATCCATTCGTTAAAACCTTTGGTAGTTTAAATATTAGAAATACGGAGTATAATCATTTCTATGGTGGTATTCGAGGCGCATTCGGAGCGTTTAATTATAAAGGACAAGCAGGTTTTAAAACCGTTAAAAACTTAGCTTTATATCTGAATGATTTTAATGATTTTATTACCACAGATATTGGGGAAATCAGTTTAAATCGATTGGATGTTTTATACGATGATGGCAATATTTTTAATATTCAAGGAAGTGTAGAAGCGACCTTATTTAAAAATTTCGATGCAGCCGCTACTGTTAGTGTGAATGCTTACGATTTAGACAATCAAGAAAAAGCATGGCATTTACCCGCTACCGAATTTAACGTCAATGCGAAGTATAAAATGCTAGAAGAAAAGCTCTTATTAAAAGGGGAATTATTTGTCGCCAATGGTGTACCGTACCAAACAGCAACAGGCACAACCGATAATTTAAATGCCCTTTTAGATGTCAGTGCAGGCGCAGAATACATCTTAACGGATAATTTTAGTGCTTTTGTCAATATCAATAATTTATTAGATAATAACCGAGAAAGATGGCATAGTTATCAGACTTATGGCTTGAATGTGATGATTGGGATTCAGGGGCGGTTTTAACTGGTAGCACAACCTTCAGGTTGTTCCGTTCAGCGACCTTTAGGTCGATGTTCTTTAAAAACCTCCATACTTTTTAAAAAGTGTGGAGGTTTTTTGTTGATTGTATGTCAACAAATGAGGAATAATTTTAGTAGATTTGTTTTGTACGTAAACCATAAGAGTAACGCCAGACTAATTTTTAGTCTATATTCAATTTGAATACTTATGAGGATAAAAAATATAAAAATAAAGAATTATCGAGGGATATTAGATGAAGAAATTGAGTTTAATAAGCAAGTGAATGTTTTCATTGGTGGAAATGGAGCCGGGAAAACTACTTTATTGGAGGCTATCGTGGCCTGTTTATTGAAAATTATAAATTCTAAAGCTACCCCCTCACAAAATAGAAATTATACCCTAACAAATAAAGATATTAATTATCATAAAACTCATTCAAGTCTTCTGGCTCTTTTAGAATTTAGTAGTTTTAATAAAACCTGGAATGTGCCATTATCCCTAAAGATAGGGTTAAACCAAACACCTAAGTCCGAGATAGGAACATTATTTACGTCTTTCAAAGTAGAATTGAATAATAAATTGAGCAATAGTAATTTTACTTTACCAATCGTCAAATACTACCTTGCCAATAGAAATGCTATTTCTTACCATCAATCAAACTCAACTTCTACAAAAATTTATCAAAATCCAATTTTAGAAAGTTGGGATAATTTCATTCATGATAAAATAACTTATTCTAAATTCTTCAAATGGTTTTCAGAAAATGAAATCCAAGAGCTAAGATTACAAAGAGACGAAGATAGTTTTGAATATAAAAGTCCGATTATCAATAATGTAAGAATAGCCATTCAAAAAGCATTTAAAAAATTAAACGGAAAAGATTACTTAGTTAAATCAGAAGCGATTAAGAGAAACGGCACGAACCAACTTGTCCCTACTATTGCACTACAAGAAAAAAGGAGTAAAGTAAAAGAAATATTAGACAATAAATCTGCAGGCGAAAAAGCAATTATTACCTTAATAGCCGATATAGCTTACAACCTCTCCATTGCTCATAATTTTTCTTCTAATGAAGATTTTTTAAAAGGTTCTGGCATCGTCCTAATAGACGAAATAGAAGCGCATCTTCACCCCTCTTGGCAAAGAAAAATCATCCCATTATTAACGGATTTATTCCCCAATATTCAATTTTTCATAACAACTCATTCTCCCCAAGCCATTGCGTCAGTTAACAGTCAAAATATTTTTATTTGTGATAATTTCAAGTTTAGAAAAATAGATTTTAAGTCAAAAGGAATGGATAGCAATACCTTACTAACTACCTTCTTTGACACAAATGAAAGACCAACAGAATATGCTAAATTAATTTCAGAATTTAGGGATATGATGGATGCAAACGCAGATATAGATAAACTAGAAAAAAGAATTAAAGAAATTGAGGCATTAAATCAAGATGACGAAGGAGAAGATCAAAGTCAATTAATAGAAGAATTACGACTAGAATTAGCAGCCCATAAATTCGATTTGGAACATGAGATTAATTAAGAAAACAAATGCACCAAGTTCTTTTCAACAATATATAGTCCAGCCAAATGCTACTTTTGAAGATATGGATGCTCATGTAAAAGAAGATTTGCGTTTATCCCTCTTCAAAGAACAATACGGAGTTTGCGCTTATTGTCAACGAAAATTACCAACAAAAAATGGCGTTCCCATTCCATTTAAAGTAAAAATTGAACATCATTGCGAACAAAGTATTTGTAATGGGAAAAATGGATTTTCCAATCTTACTTTAGTTTATAAAAACTTATTTCTTGTTTGTCTTGGAGTCGGTCCTAACTCAACTGATTTCCATTGCGATACGCATAAAGCAACGCTCTCAATCACAAAGGGGTTACCAATGCAATTCATTCCAACAAAAAAAAGCCACATTGATACCATCAAATATTCTAAAGGAGGAAATCTTACCTCTAATGATTTCTTTAATACAGAAATAAATAATATTTTAAAACTCAATATTGATTACCTTAAGGAAAGAAGAAGAAAAAGTAGAGCGAAAATTTTAAGCCTAAGTAAGGATAGTTCTACCCGCGGTTATAACAAAACAAAAATGAAACGAATTTTAGAAGAGATACTTGCGAAAAAAAATGGATGTTTTATAAATCACTTTCCAGGATTATATGAATACATGCTTAAAAAATTCTGTTCTTAAAATTTAAAAATAGGTCCTCAAAATTTCACCTCATTATTTACTGCTTTCTCTTACTAGGAATAGGTTGCTCTAATCCAGAAAAATCACAAGAAAAAACATCTCCCATCAAAACAGAAAAAACTGCGGTACAACTAGCACCAAAATCAGAACCAACCATGACCACCATCACTTTCCCATCCGTAGACGGTTTAGAAATTACCGCCGATTTATTCCATGTAGCCGATGATGCACCCGTTTTTGTCTTATGCCATCAAGCTAGGTATAATCGTACCGAACATACAGAAACCGCCAAAGCATTAATGGCAAGAGGTTATAATTGCTTGGCAACAGACCAACGTTCAGGCGGGGTATTAAATGACCAAGACAATGAAACGGCAAAAAGAGCGGAAGCCAAAGGTTTACCAATGAGTTATTTAGATGCAGAACCAGATATTATTGCAGCAGTGAATTATATGGCGGAAAAGTACAAACAACCCGTCATTTTAGTTGGTAGTTCTTATTCTGCGGCTTTGGGTTTAAAAGTCGCTAAAGAAAATCCAAATGTCAAGGCGGTATTATCTTTTAGTCCAGGTGAATATTTTGGCGATAAATTAGCTTTGGGTAAAACCATTGCAGGATTGGATAAACCTACTTTTATTACGTCTTCTAAAAGTGAAGTACCTACGGCAAAGCCCTTAGCAGATGTGGTGGCTAAAAATGCGATTACACATTTTATTCCTGTTTCTGATGGTGCGCATGGGTCTAGGGTGCTTTGGTCGGAGCAGCCTTTTAGTGAGGAGTATTGGGATGCGGTGAATGCTTTTTTGGAGCAGCATAGTTTGTAAATTAATGATTGAATCATATCTTTAAATTCATTTGCTAAAGGCGAACGGCCACCAGAAACAAATTGTGGCGGGTCGGTCTCATCCGCCAATTCATAAGTACGCATTAAAAAATCGCCGTAATCCATTTCTGCCCAAGGTTGGTATTTTTTAGGGGCAGGCCCAATCGTATCTCCTTTAGGCAAAGTCGCTAAATAAGTCGAATCCACTTCAAAAAATTGAGTAGGATTCTCTTCTTTCATAAATTTATAGCGAATGAAATTAATCACTTCATATTTTTCCTGTGGTGTCAATTGACCTTGTGGCGCCATCATTCCATATCCTCTAGTCAAAGTCTCGTACATCGAATAGGGGTCTGCACCATGCTTTAAACTATCGGCCCAAAATTTTAAGGAATTAGGCATCGAACCTTCTTGGTCTTTATCGCCGTGACAATTATTCCCGTTCCACCTTTAAAGTGGTCTGTTTTGAAATGACTTAATTCTCTGATTATTAAGCATTAGCCATTTTTTATAACCGACCAGTTTTATGACGGAAAGGGAATAAAACAGACATTCCTATAGACAATTTGTCCTTTGTGGTAAAATTCATTGCTTTCATTAGCAATTAATCGAGCATGGTCGATATTTTGCTCATAGTCTGGCAAGTCCGACAAATCCAATAAAAAACTCGTTGGCATTTCGGAAGTTATCTCTTCATTCGTTCTTTCTGTTTGACAAGCAGAACAAAATAATAAGGTTAAGAGTAATAAGCCTAGCTTGGTTTGATTGGTATTAATTGGCATCTCGTTTTGTTTTTAGTCACAAAATTTTCATCAAGATAATAAAATCTAAAAGAATGAGTAGTCATTAACACTTGGGAAATTAATTTCAAGCCCGCTCCTCCCAAATCTGCACCAACTCCACCAAAGTCTGCACCGTCTTTTCCATATCCTGCCGACTCACCCATTCCTGTGGGCCATGAAAAGCATGTCCGCCCGTAAAAATATTCGGACAAGGCAAACCCATAAAAGACAATCGACTACCATCCGTACCGCCACGAATAGAATTTCGAGTTGCTTTCATGCCTGCTCGTTCGATGGCTTCCAATGCATAATCAACCACCTGCGGGTGCTTATCCAATATCTTTTTCATATTGCGGTACTGTTCTTTAATGTCCAACGTCGCTTTAGAATTAGGGTATCTTTTTAAAATCGTGTCCATAACAGCCCTTAATTCAGCGGCATGGTCATTTAATTTTTCATCCGTAAAATCTCGGATAATAAAACGAATAACGGCTTTCTCAGAACTACCTTCCACCGTCGTTGGGTGAATAAATCCTTGTTTGCCCGAAGTTGTTTCTGGAGACAAACGCCCAATCGGTAAATTCGCTAAAATATCGCCCGCTATTTTCACCGCATTTTCCAACTTCCCTTTCGCAAATCCTGGATGAATCCCTACCCCATGAATCGTAATAGTCGCCCCATCAGCCGAAAAGGTTTCATCTTCAATACTTCCTCTCTGTGAACCATCTACCGTATAACCAAAATCCGCCCCTAACTTTTTTAAATCAACGTGATTTGCACCTTTGCCAATTTCTTCATCGGGCGTAAATAATAAGCGAATTTTGCCATGTTTGATACTTGGATTGTTGACCAATTGATAAGTCATATCCATAATTTCAGACAAACCAGCTTTATTATCTGCGCCTAAAAGCGTGTTGCCACTAGCCGTAATGACATCATGCCCAATTTGGTCTTTCAAATACCTGTGGTCCTTCATCCGAATCACTACTGCTGGATTATCAGGCAAAATAATATCCGTTCCATCATAATTTTTGTGAACAATCGGCTTAACATCTTTACCACTTGCATCGGGCGAAGTATCTACATGCGAACAAAAACAAATCACAGGGACATTCTCTTTCTCAGTATTAGCAGGAATAGTTGCATAGACATAACCATAATCGTCTAAATGGGCATCTTTAATTCCCATTTCTAATAATTGTTCAACGAGTAATTTTCCAAGATTCTTTTGTTTTTCTGTGGAAGGAAAAGTTGTTGAAAAAGGGTCTGATTCGGTGTCTATGGTGACGTATTTTAAGAAACGGTCAACGGCGGTATGGTTTAGTTTTATGGACATATTTTATTAAATATCAATTATTAAATTTGAGTGAATCATAAATTGGTAGTAAAGCCTTTAGGCTTTCCTGTGCCCGACCTTCAGGTCGGATATTATAATCGGTAAAATACTGAATTCTTTAAACAAAAACAGGCCTAAAGGCCTCCCGAAAAAATCGGGACAAGTTTTGACGGGAAAGCCTGAAGGCATTACTACCAGTTATCCTTAAATTATTTAATCACCGTTTTGTGATACACTCCTTAAATTTCCTGTCTAATTAAATTAAAATCTAGCCCTAGCATTCTCAATACTTCTCGCTATAGCCGTTAAAGTTGCTGCTGAAATTTCTGATTCCTTTATCAGGCCTTCGACCAATGCATTAGCCACTCTACTATCATTCATTCGTTGGCTTCCGCCAAAAGAAACATATAAATCTCTAGCTGGCCCATTATGAAATTGATGAATAATTTCTTTTAAATCAAAACCATCAATTTCTTTAGATTCCCAACGAGAAAATTGCTGTTGAAGTTCGCTTAAAGCACGGTCTAAATATCTTCCATGTGCTAGACCATTTAACGACCGTAATTCGCTACGGATGCTTTTAGTGTATTCTTTCATAACTTATTTTTTTCGCTAAACTAAAAAAATCCGCTTTAATTACCAATTAATCATTCTCCCCCACCAATAAATCAAAGTCGATTGCCTTAGGCTACATCAATCCCTAGCTTTGTATCAGCATTCAACAATAATATAACCCCAAAAAATCCCCTCTATGCTTATTTTAAATCTTTAAAATAATTGACCAGATTACTAGGCAAGGGGTCTTCATCATTACACCTTTTGTCTGTAATCTCGGTCATTTTTTGATGCTACACATTTTTTAACATCTAAAAACGAATACTATGAGAACTTCATTCTTATTAAAATCTATCCTTTTTCTGGCTATCTTTTTAATTACTGCTTGTGAAAAAGACGACGCTACAGAACCATCCATAGAAGGCACTTATGATATTATTGGTTATTCAGTTATTGACTGCGAAGAATTTGATGTGATTTTAGATAATGAAAAAGAAGCCTGTTCGGTCATAGAAGGACTAGAATTTTGTGTAGATGGTACTTTCATTTTCACGGCAGACCTTTTGACGATTAATTTAAATTTCACAGCCGATGGGGAATCAGATGGAAGCATGATAGAAAGCAGTTATACAATTGAAGGTAATGAAATAACACTCTGCTTTACTCCTGATGATTGCGAGACATCGAATTTTAAATTTGAAGAGGAAATTGTAGAAATTACTTCACCAGTAGACGATGGTTGCTATTCGTCTATTCGAGCTAGAAAGCGAGGTTAATCAGCAATTCCCATTTTGGAATTTTCAGTAGCCCTATTATCCAGTATATTTCCTATTACTGGATAATTTAGAGTCCTTCCGAGAACAAATCTTCTAGCAAAATTGATTGTCAAATCAATTTTGGGAAGTTACTGGAAGATACGCTAAGCCAAATTGGGAATTGCTGGAGGTTAATAAATTTCTAAACTACAAATGACATTCCGAGATGCCTTCTTTTTAGGCGCTTTGACAATTATTGCAAAAGTAGCTTAGACGGCTGGTCTGAGCAGTAGTAGATTCAGGCTAGTCAGACCAGAGATTTAAGCTACATTAGCGCTATTGCAAAATTTGTCAAAGGCTCATTTTTTAATTTATATCAATCAATTATGAATAATTTTCTTTCTTTTTCATTCGTTGCTCTTTTTCTTACGATAATAGCCATTCCAAATACCAATGCACAATTCAAACACTTAAAAAATAAAATTGGCACCAAGAAAAATGATTTAACACCCGACAATCGAGCAGGGGTCTTAAAATTGATGAATGAAGAGGCGCATTATGCGTTTAAAGATGCACAAAAACAGTTGAAACGATTAGAAAAAGCCTTGAAAGATGGCAAAAAAGGAGAAATTAATTATACCCGTTTTATCCTAAAAACAGGCGAAAAATTAATGGCCAGTAAAACCCTCAAAAAATACGAAAATTTACTCACCAATTATGGCTTTTATCGCATTCATCAATCCTCTTTAATCAACCTTCGTTATGTCAAAGAATACATCAAGGGCGAAGGTGGCGAAGTCGTGATGATTAATAATGACCAATTGGATGTTTCTCGGCGGCGGAAAAGTCAATTTGTTGCTACATCCAATCGCCGTCCAATTCATCTGACATCCAACCCTCAAAACGACTTTCGCCCGGTCTGGACCATTGAATAGCACCTGTACTCAAATCCACTCTAGAAAATCGACTATCCATTTTTAGGGTAACGGAATCATCAATCACCACAAATTGGTCCTTATTCACCCACCGAATGGGCAATCCATCCTCCGTATTTATCAAGATTTTTTTGTCTTGATAACTTGTCATCACTATATCTCGCTGCAACATAGACAGCGCATAATTCCCTTGATTGGACCAATTTAATTGCTCCTTTGCTACATCATAAATAGCATAAGCATGCTTCCGTCTAGGCAAGTCATAATTCACCGCCATTTGCTGCCAAACAGGGTTATATTGCACCTCTTGAACCCTATTCGGAAAACGGTATCTTTTACCCCTTAAAGTATAATTAGCATTCGTTGCGACTTCTTTTATTTCCTCCACTTTTACCATTGGTAATACTTCAACAGATTGCAATTCCAAAGTTGGACGACAATTACTAAACAACAAAATAAAAAAAGGAAAGAGCAGGTAATAAAAGTTCTTTTGCATAGTCAAATTTTACAGGAATCAAGCTACTTCTAAGACTATTAAAAACAACGAATCTCCTATAAAAACAGTTTAATTCTAATCAATAAAGGAACATTTCAATACTTTTTATTAATTTACAAACTCATTACTCGCTAACCGTTCACTAAACAAAACAGGCTTATGAAAAACCTAAAACGACGACGATTCCTTACCTCAGTCAGTATGCTTGCAGCAGGTACAGTCCTGCCCAATCCTAATCATCTGCTTTTACAATCAAATCCGTTGCCTTCATTCATCCGTTGAAAAAAAAATACCAACAGATGAGTAAAGGCAACGGATTTAGATAGCGTAAATAAATACCCAACAGTCTTTTCTAAAACTCCCGAATCTTAATATTCCGAAAAGAAACTTCATCTCCATGGTCTTGCAATAAAATATGCCCTTCTGGCAAACGACCAAAATTCTCCCAATTTTCGTATTTACTCTTTTCAATTAAAGCCAAGAACAGCTGGCTAAAACGGTCATATTCCACCACTTTGGTATGATTCAACCAATGTTCGACTTTACCGCCTTTGACGACAATACGTGCATTATTCCATTGACTCAAACCTTTGAAGTTTTTACTTTTTCTAGGCGTAAAACTTTGCGCTCGAATCAAATCATATAAAGAGGCAACCGTGCGATTACCATTTTTACCTTGCTTAGCATCAGGATGTCCGCGATCATCCAAAATTTGAAATTCTAAACCAATTGCCGAACCTTTTACTTTTAATAAATTAGGGTCTACAAAATACTTAATGCCACTATTCGCACCTTCTGTCAATTTAAAATCAACGCTTAATTCAAAATTACTGTATAATTTTTCAGTAATAATATCGCCACCATTTCTAGATTCATGCCCACCTGATTTTTGGACTTTTAATACGCCGTCTTCTATAGCCCAACCTTTTTCTGGAAAAGTTTCGGATTTAGCCCCACGCCAGCCTTCAGTCGTTTTCCCATCCCATAATAAGCGCCAACCTGCTCGTTCTTCCGCTTCTGTCAATTGATTATTTAAATAAGAAAAAACAGGTACACTTGGGTCAGGTTGTTTTCTAGCATGCGCTAAATCCGTCGTTTTAATCTTAATATTTCTCCATTTTACCTGTGTTCCTACTTGGCTTTTATGATAAATACCATGTACTTGAAAACCTATCAACCCTTCTGCGGTCATATCATCGACCAAATTGGCGCATTGAATCCCATTTATCCAAGTACGGATATCATTGCCAATCGCTTCTATTCTATAATGATTCCAATCACCAGTAACAAATGCTTGTCGCCCTTTTTCATTTCTGGTCAATGGATACAACCAAGCCCTTCTTGCTTCATCATAAATACCACCTGCCCATTTTCTAGCACTCGATTCTATTTCACATTGATACCCATGTACTCGACCGTTTCTAAATTCAGGCATACTCAAACTTCGGAATTGTACGCCAGAATTAATGGCATTATCAGCTTGCACTTCAAATTCTAAGATAAAATCACCATAATCTTTTTTGGTAGCCATAAAGCTATTAGGTGTATTTGGTGTCGTATAACCCACCATTTGCTGGTCTTCTACTTTATAAATTGCCTCTCCATTTAATTGCTCAAAACCATCAAAATTTTTACCGTTAAATAGTGGCTGCCAACCTTCTGGAATGCCGACCATTGGTTGAATGATTTTATCCCAAAGGTCATAGCCTTTTGTATTCATGTGTAAGCCATCTTGAATAAAAATATCTTTTAATACTTCTCCCTTTTCATCTAACATCACATCCCAGACATTGGCATAAGTGATTTTAGCTTCCGCAGCCGCATACTTTTTAAATTCAGCATTAATCGCATCATATTGGGGCTTTAAACTCCAACGATCAATACTTGGTTTAGCAGAAATTAAGACAATTTCACAATCGGGAATCTCCTTATGGATTTTTTGAACTACTTTTTTAGTATTCTCCATAATTGTCGCCGTTGGTCGCTTAGCACTCACATCATTATCTCCTTCATAAATGAAAACCTGAGTCGGTTTAAATCGCAAAACCGTCTCGTCTAAATAATGCAATAAATCGCTCATTTCAGAACCACCAAATCCTGTTTGTATAACTTGATGTGTCGGATAGCGCTCTTGTACATCCAGCCAAAAGCGAATACTAGAACTTCCCGTAAATACAATCCGCTCTCGATTATTATCAAATCGAATTTTATTGATTTTTTTTATCTCTGCTTCAAATCTTGTCGCATCAGGAGCTGCTGTTGCTGCAGCATTACTCACTTGTGAAGTTGCGGTGCAGGCAGGAAAAACCAACCATAAAGAAACTAAAAGGACAAGGTTATAAAAATTACTTCTGCTCATTTTTCGAGTTTGTTTTAATAAAAATTGCTACTAAGGCAAAGAGGAAGAAATAATCAACCATTTATACTGCCTTTTTTCCTTCTAAGAAACTCAAAAAATGCTTGTATAATCCATTATGCAAGCATTTTTTGAATTC
>JBGCFJ010000115.1:0-6129 GCA_045106885.1 Saprospiraceae bacterium | reverse complement strand
AGAAAATCAAAATTTTGAATGGCTATCATACTTGATTTTGAGGTTTTACGAATTTGGAAAAGTTGATTTCTTTTAGTGGCAGTATCATTTAATACACTGTAAATTAAGTTTCAGTGTATTTTGCTCGGTGGCTTCGCCACCTTGCAAAGGGATTTTTAAGGGAGCGATTTTTTAGCTTTTCCGATGAAAAAGCTAAAAAATCGCTCCCTTGATATCCCCCGAGCCGCCAAAGGCGGCGAGGTAAAATCGCCTGTTACTTAGTTTACACGGTATTTAATCTGCATACTCCAATTCATAGTAATGATTTAGATAAGAATCCCAATCAGGATTGTCTGCTTGCTCTAAGACATGTTCCACCCACAGATTTCTCTCATGCCATAATATGTTCATCTCCCAAACGCAAAACCGTAATCCCTTACTCGTAAAGTCTACAAACTTATTGGGATTTACATAGTCAGCAGTATAAACATGATTTTGAATAACATTTTCGTACACCCACCAATTTACAACAACTAGAATACTATCCATTGCTTCATGAATAATCACCGTCCCGATTTTATAATTGGGAAAATTATTTACCTGAGATTTTTCCTTTATCCAATCTGGCAAAGCCGCGCTTACTATATTTGCTATTTCCGGAGTAGCTCTTGATTCATCATATTTCATGCTATACAATTTAAACTTCCAATCTCCGAACTCGGTTATGCCCAAATATTTGACTGCTCTTTTTTTGAATTTTTCCATATGATTAGATTTAGTTTATTTCAGTTTTTTAACTTCAACTTTATTTGGTCAAAGGCTTTATTATTTGATTTACGTGCTGCTCAAAATGAGCTACATAATCTTCCATCAAATATCTCAAATCAGATATATTTCCTTTAGTATATAATTCAATGCTTGTAGCTAGAGTTTGAGCGTTTTGTAGAAGTATCAGTTTTTTTATTCGAATATTGATGGACATTAACAAAACTAAAAGTTCTTCAATTTCAGCATTCTGATAATCATTTACTTTAACTAATTCAACTTGGTACATTGGTCTTACTCTGTATGGCTCTTTTTGAATTTGAACTAAAGTAAAGCGTCTTATATTATTAATTCCAGAGTCAATTAAATGACCGATAATTTCCTTCTTTGACCATTTTTCAGGATGCTCTTTATATGCTAATTCTGTATCCGAAGATTTATTAATATACTTCTTTGTAATAGTCAAAAGCTCGTCTAATTTATCTGTTGTTTTTATCATTTTTCTTTGTTATTAATTATTTTCTGACTCTATTTGATTAATTGAGATTTATAAATATTTATTTTCAATACCTTCCATATGCCAAATGTCATGACCAATAACAATAAAAGCAGCAGCTCTGGCAGACATTGGGTTTCCACTAGCATTGCCAGTAAAGCACAAATCTTCATCGGTTAAACTGTTTAATAATGCAATGGAATGATTGCGATTTAAGGTAAATTCATTCAATAAATTTTCTAATGATTTATGATTAGCATCAGAATGCTTCATGTATATGTTTTGATCATATCCTGTCAAAGGAGCTGTGTCTCGCCTAGCAATTCTAAAGCAGCGATACATAAAAATACGCTCCGTATCAATTAAATGTTGAAGTACTTCTTTTATGCTCCATTTTTGGGGCTGATAACGATGCGTTAATTTTTCTTTTGGAATGGATGTAAAGAAGTTTATTAATTGGTCTTTGCCCATTTCAAAGCCTGTTCTAAGCTCCGTTTTGTTGGATAACTTATCAATATACCTTAAAAAATAGTCATTATATTCTGATGGGTTTATGTCTAGTTTTGTCATTTTTGTTGCTTTTTATTTCAAAGATATTATATTTATGGACTATTACAATCATCCAGAATAAATATAATAAGTAGTCCAGATGTTTCCATTTAAAACTAGCATTCAATTTGATAGAACATGCAATCAGGCATTGTACTTACAATTAGCCAATCAAATTATTCAATTAATAAAGAATCAAACACTCGCTCCGAATAGCAAACTGCCTGGAAGTCGAACTTTAGCAGAACAGTTAAAGGTGCATAGAAAAACCATTGTTGCTTGTTATGAAGAGTTATTGCTGCAAGGTTGGGTAGAGAGTATTCCAAAAAAAGGAACTTTTGTACTTCGTAATTTACCTGTGTTAGATCAGAGAAATCTTGAAAATGGGGTTGCTTTTGATATGAAGAGAAAGGCTGGATTTTCGTTTTATCAAAATGCCAGTTTGCCTCGGATAGCGAGTAGAGATAATGAGCGTTTTATGTATCTCAATGAAGGAATCTCAGATGGACGATTAACTCCTATAGATGAAATTGGAAGAACCTACAGAAGAATTTGTTCTAAAAAAAAGGTGTTTGATCATTTGTCTTATGGTTCTACTTATGGAAACGATACCTTACGAGCCGTTTTAGTTGATTACTTGAATACCACTAGAGGTTTACATATTACTAAAGAAAACGTGTTGATTACACGTGGTAGCCAAATGGGCATTTGGTTGTCGTCGCAATTACTGCTTAAAAAAGAGGATGTTATTGTTGTTGGAACTACTAATTATGACACTGCTGATTTTACGTTTTTAAATCAACAAGCAAAACTAGTACGCGTTTTAGTCGATGATCATGGAATTGTAACGGATGCTCTTGAAACAATATGTAAACAACAGCAAATTAAAGCCGTATTTGTAACACCTCATCATCACTATCCAACCACCGTAACGCTGTCTGCAAAACGGAGAATTCACCTGTTAAACCTTGCAGCAAAATATAACTTTGCGATTATTGAAGATGATTATGACTACGATTTTAATTACAATCATGCACCAATTTTACCATTAGCAAGTCACGACACCAATGGAAACGTCATCTACATTGGTTCTATTTGTAAAACGGTTGCTCCCGTGTTTAGAATCGGTTATTTAATTGCTTCCAAAGAATTTGTAGATGAAGCTGCTAAATTAAGAGGTTATGTAGATCGGCAAGGAGATATCTTATTAGAATTAACCTTTGCCCATTTTATAAAATCTGGTGATTTAGATCGGCACATTCGTAAAGTGATGAAAATTTACAAACGACGACGTGATTTGTTTTGTAAATTGCTAAAAGAGGAATTGGATGATTTTTTTCAGTTTGAAATTCCCCAAGGAGGAATGGCAGTTTGGGTTAAGTTGAATTCCAATTATTCCTGGAAAAGCCTAGCTGAAATAGCAAGAAATCATCAATTAGAAATTGGCGAATGGCATTCTTATGATATTGCTAAAATAAAGCATAATTGTATCAGGATTGGCTTTGCAACATATAACGAAAAGGAGATTTATGAATTGATAAACAGGTTGAAAAAAGCAACTGATGAAATCAAAAAGACAGAAAATTTTTCCTAAACACTGAACATCATACACATTGTTTTTGATGCGTTTTTATTTTTCAATTTCTATAAATCTATTGTCGAACTCCACTCCATTCAGCCACGCCCTTTTACAGATTTCTCGGTTATTATCTAACTCAAATTCACAAACTAAAGTGTCAACTACATTAGGATTTAGTTCTATTAATGTTGTAGATTGGTCGCCAACATAATAATTAGAAGGAAAAATAGTAAGTATTAAGTTTTGATTTGCATCTTCATCCATTCTATACATATTAGGTGAATCTAAATTTCCATCATAAATATATTCAAATTCATTTCCGTTTTTATAGTAAACCTTAATGTTAGACTCGCTGAAATTAGCATCACTATTTATCAGATTTTCACCTAACTGATTTTTATATAAAATTTGAACGTCCACATCAATTATTGTACAACAATCTGTTTTATTGTCGCAACTTGAAATTCCTAAAATCAAAATTCCAAATATCAGGATTAGGGTTACATTCAATTTTACTCGCTTCATGATTTCTACTTTTTTAATGACCGAGAAGGTGAGCTTGCAAGATACAACCTTTTAGTGTTGGTTAAAAAGTAAAGTTGTTAAAACACTATCAGTAATTTCCAGTAGCTTTTAGCCAGCATGAAGGTCATAGTCATTGTTATAGCCTGTAATTAACAAATTAGTATGGTTCGCTGAATAGTTAAATAAAGGCTAGATATATCGTTTCTAAATTTCCTCTCCTGCGAGATTGAAACGTTGCGCTTTTACAAACGCTCCTTGATCATCGTATTGATAAATAATATAGGCATAGCCAAAGGGAGAATCAGCTGGTTCACTATATCTGTTATAAAAAGTTAGTTTTTTTCTGGTCATATTGCTATTGTATGCTATGACTCCGCACCCTATGGGATATCCCTTTTCATCTAAAGAATAAATCCGTTTTGGATTACCATACTTATTAAATTCCCGAAACTCTAATCGTGAATACTTGACGGTAGGATGCATCACTAGTTTGTGATTCTCATCCCTAAATGCTCTTGAAAGGAGTGTTCCATTTTTATCAAAACTATAGGCTAGTTCTGCCACACCTAGAGCACCATTTTTTAAATTACCATTAGCGTCAAGATTTTGCGTAAAAGCAGTCTGACCTTGTTCATCAAATAAATAATACGTCTTCTTTATTCCATTGGAGTTGGCAACCGTATCCTTCTTTAGGTCATATCTTATCCATGAATTCAATTCATTCTTATTATTTCTAGTCACTTCTATTGTTGCTATACCATTAGCTTCAATCATCTTGTCGTTGAGATCAAAATATTCTTTGCTCATCCAATGCCCAGTCTCATTCAAATGATATTTGATTACTCCGACTCCTGATGTGTTCAAAACGGATTGTCCTTCTGTATTTTTAAACCTTACTTCTATGATTTTATCTTCGTAAATTCTATTCAGCTCAAAAGCACCAAAACCACTATCATCAGATGGCTTTCCCGATAAAAAATACTTCACGCTGATTACCCTGTTTTGGTCATCAAATTTGACATAATAGCAATTCACGATTTTTGCTTCCTCTGCAGAAATCGGGAGACTCGGTTTAATTCCTTTTTGGGTACTATCTATATTCCAATTGATGTAAAACCCATCCCTTGTCTTCAATTTACTAGTCGCTATTTTATCGACGACAAACCACTTATCCTTTATTTTCATCAAGTTGAAATAGTCCGTAAATAACCTCTTCGGAGTTTCTATTTCACATTTCGCAGAAGCGATATTTCCCGTCACATCAATTTCGAGGATTTTTCCACCCGAATGCTCTCTTCTTGGTCTTGGTTTAAAGAACCCCAAATAGGTGGCTCGATCAAACTCTAACACCTCGTCATCCTTTACATTTTTGAGCTGACAGGTCGCATGCATTGCTTCCCCTATCTTGGAAGTATCTCCCGTCATCCAACCTTCAAAATAAGTTTCTATGGTATTGGTGATGAGCGCTTTTTCGTCGGTTTGAATTATTTCATCTTGTCCAGTTAAAATTGTTGTAGTTAGTATTAGGAGAGGTAGAAGGATTGAAATTGATTTCATGCTTAAGTTTTTAGTAATTATTCAGACGGAAGTTTCCCGCCAACCAGCGGGAGGCAGAGAGGCGTAATTTTAATAAAAGCCCCTTGTCTGGAATTTTCGTAAAACTCAAACATAAGCATAACTAACTGACTGTGAATGTGATATTATAAATACGGACTTCGAATTTATAAATCCGAAATCAATTTTGCTTCATTGATTCCCATTCATTCCAATTTATCTCTCGCCCAGGGTAGGCTACTTTTTGAAATGGCCAGTCTTTCGAAATCCATTTTTTAACCGAATCAAATAAGATAGCGTCCAATCCATCCTTTACAACACTTGTTCGCACCCACATAGTTACACTAGCATCGTAATCTCTAATCGCAATTGGTTTGATATATAAAGCACCAATTATTTGACTTTCATCCAAACTAACAACCGTATATGCAAAGGAGGTTCTATTCTGAAATTCCTTTTGATGCCACCCTAAGTCAATTAAATTTTGTTCGAATGTAAAATCTTTTGATGGCCAAGTAGATAATGGATACATTTCCTTCAAGTGTTCGATACTTGACATTACAGCATCGTAATCTTTCACAATATCGTTAACGGTGAGCATTCTAATTCTGAAGTGTTCATTTTGCAATGAATTAGGTACTTTAAAATCAGTAGGTATAAATGGTTGGATTTGACCCATAAT
>JBGCFJ010001149.1:0-2806 GCA_045106885.1 Saprospiraceae bacterium | reverse complement strand
CCTTTCTACCTCTTTTCCAAAAAAAATCATTTTCTCTCTCCTCAATAACTACTCGTTAACCGTTTATGTCTTAAATTTGTAATTGTGAAAAAGATAGATAAACTTTTACTAACCAGTTTTTTCCCACCTTTTGTGGTGACATTCTTCATCGCCTTGTTTGTGTTGATTATGCAGACACTATGGGTGTATATTGACGATATTATTGGTAAAGGGGCTAGTTTGGGGATGATTACCGAGTTTATGTTTTATTTATCTATTTCTCACTTTATTATGGCTTTGCCCATAGCGGTGCTCATCTCCTCCGTTATGGTGATGGGAAATTTAGCAGAACATTATGAATTGTCTAGCATGAAATCTGCTGGACTTTCTCTGTTACGTGTCATGCGTCCTTTAATGTTTGCCTGTGCTGGGATTGCCGTATTTTCATGGTTCACAGCCAATTTTTTAACTCCTGTGGCTAATCTAAAATTTAAGTCTAGGCTCTATGATATGCGAAAACAAAAACCTACGCTAAATATGGAGGAAGGCATTTTTAATGATGATTTTGAGGGATATAGAGTAAGAATTGGCGAAAAAGCTGCCGATAATCAAACCATAAAGGATGTTTTTATCGCCAATCATATTACCGCACAAAAAGATAGATTGAATGAATTGATTGCAAAAGAAGGATTCATGTATACGACAGCAGATGAACGTTTTCTGGTGATGGAATTAGAAGATGGGGAGCAATTTCAAGAAGGAAATCGCTATGCTGGCTCTAAAAGTAGAGCGCCTTTTGTGAGAACTTCTTTTGAAAAATATACCAAAATATTTGACATGCAGGAGTTCGACATCAATCGAACGGATGAAGAGTTATTTAGAACGCATTACTCTATGTTGAGTATGAATCAACTGGTTGACGCTATTGATTCTATAGACCAACAAGTATTGAATAGAAAAGAAACAGTTAGTATTTATGTTGACCAATATGTTAATGCCTTAAAACCCCTTAAATTAACGGAAGAAACAACAGAAAATACTCCAAGAGATACTGGTGCAATTAATATCAATATTTCTGTGACGGATACCTTAAAAAAGGATGCCCTTGGGAAAACTTCTTCCAAGAAAACCGCTTCTTCAAAATATAAGGCTAATTACGGTACTAAAAAAGTTGGTGGCCGAACTGTTTCCGAAAAAAATAGAGCGCTTACTACTGCCGTAAAACTAAAAACAAAATTAGCGGAACAAACGATTAATCAACCGCTAAAAAATTATGATAGTATTCTAGGTACTTTTCAAGAAACAAAGCGACAATCCTATTGTAATAAGGCAATCCAACATGCTCGAAGTATTAAAAGTAATGCAGAATCTGCTGCTAGATTCTTGGTAAAAACCAAAGAAAAACGCATTAAACATGTTTTTGAATTATATTCTAAATATTCCTTTGCTGTAGTTTGCTTTGTCTTTCTTTTCATTGGCGCTCCTATGGGTGCATTGGTTAGAAAAGGAGGTTTTGGCTATCCTTTATTGATTGCCATTATCTTTTTTATGCTGTTTATCACTTTAACGCTTACTTTTAAGCGAATGGCGGAGGCCTTTGTTGTTCCACCTATTTTAGCCGTCTGGTTGCCTAACTTAATCATTTTACCAATTGGTTTTTTCCTCACTTATAAAGCCATGAATGATGCTAAAGTATTTGATACGACGAGAATACTGGCTGCTATTCAATGGATTAGAGAACGATTCAAACGAAAAATAAAGACAGAAGGAGTGGAATAGTAGTTAATTGATTTACGGTATACGGCAGAGCGGTTAAGTTCTTTTGTTGCTGATTAAGCAATAGAATTTACTAGCTCTACCATACATGGTCTACCAAACCAATACCATTTTCAGAAACACTAATCAATTTTCTCCTGTTTAAAAGCTACCATTTTACATGCCAACTACTTCTCCAAAACAAATTTCTTCTATTCCCTCTATTTGGGCAACTATTCAATCCAACCGATATTTATCCGTCGCTTTTCTTGGTTTTATTATTTTGGGCGGCGTAGCTTTATATTTCTTGCAGCAGGGAGATTTACTACTATATTTTAGTAAAAACAGAACTCTTTTTTGGAATACTTTTTTTAGATATGGTACTCAATTAGGTGAAGAATGGACCTATATTAGTTTGTTGGTGGTCTTTTTATTTATTCGGTTTCGCTATGCTTTGTTAGTACCGATTACGGGCGTTGTCGTTACGATTATTAGTTTTTTAAGCAAGCGTTTTTTCCTCCATCCTCGCCCATTTTCTTATTATAAAACACTAGGTACCTTAGAAGATATCAATGTAGTAGAAGGCGTTTATTTGGTAAAAGGATTGAGTAGTTTTCCTTCTGGGCATACCATGTCGGCATTTGCTATTTTCACTTTAATTGCTTTATTATTAAAGAATAAGAAAAGTATGGCTATTTTATTATTTACTTTAGCCATCATTGTTGGATTATCTAGAATTTATTTAGTACAACATTTCCTAAAAGATGTATATTTGGGCGGCATTATGGGTGTTTTAATTGCGCTTTTGATTTTTAAAATACAACAATTGTTTCCTATTAATGAAGACCGAATGATTGATAGTAAGTTCACTTTTTCAAAATAATTAAAAATTTAAAGTCTTTCATATTAAAGACCAACGCACAATTACTATTGGTTCAAGTCATAAGTAATTGATAGTTTAATCGAGTGTATTTTTTCGTTAGGCAAGATGAGCAAACACCGTTTGTGAACCGTTTACGGACGGGTTGGCTTTTGAGAATAGCCTTCGCTCTTTGAGAAAAAAATAACGCAG
>JBGCFJ010001148.1:0-2173 GCA_045106885.1 Saprospiraceae bacterium | reverse complement strand
ATTAGCCAGTTAGACCAGTCAATTTTTCTTCTAAGGAATTCAAAAAATGCTTGCATAATGGATTATGGACGCATTTTTTGAGTTTCTTAGAAGGGAAAAAGGCGGTATAAATGGTTGATTATTTCTGCCACTTTGCCTAAGACTTATTTAAAAGGAAAAATATCTACCGAAAGTTTACTTGTTGCCAAATAAAATTTGCATATTTATCAAATCAAGGACAATTAAAAAATAAATGTTCAAAACAGTAAATTAATTTTCGACGGTTGACGAATTCATCATTCATCGTTCATTTATCATTCCCTATTTATGCCAATTTATCGACAGTTGTTAGTATTGTTACTTTGTTTTAATGCCTTTATTGCCAATGGATTAAATGACACCTTGAAAGTCGCTTATACCCGTGCTGCCCCCTTCATTATTACAGATAGTGGACAACCAGAAGGTATTAGTGTCTGGCTATGGGATAAAATTGCTAGAAACTTGGATATGGAATACGAATTGGTGGAAATGGGCTTTGGGGCTATTTTGCAAGGTTTAGAAAATGGAACGGTCGATGGGAGTATTAACTCCTTTGCCCTAAGCTCAATGCCCTCTGCTAAATATTACTCTTGATTTTATTAAAAAATGCACGATTCCTGAAAATTTCAAAAAAAGATTAATTTTCTTTAAATTTTTTTCATTTTTTTTCCATTTCTAGATTTGATATTAAATTAACTGCCTTAAATTTTAAACTAAATAATATTCTGATTTTTGAGTTTATTTTAAATTTTAAAATTGAAAATGAAGATGTATTGGGTTTTTATAAAATTTTATATGGATATTAACTTAGTGTTAAATTTACAATAAGTCTAGCTTTTGTGAACTTTTTTAGTACATATTTGCGTTATGTTAGAGAATATAACAAAAATTAAAATTCACTAAAAAAGTAGCTAAAACACTACGATATGTTAGTATTAAATTTCAGAAACTTAAAAACTCCCTTATATCTGCTCTTATTTGCTTTTTTGATAAGCACGATGTTTGCTCAATCAGCAAATGCTCAAAAAAGTATATTAGATGTAATGAGCTATAAAGAAATTTTAACGGTTACGTTAAAAGCTGATTTTGCCTTGCTTGATAGCAGCAGAAGAACAGATGATAAATTTCCAGCAGAATTGACTTTTGAGGATGAAAATGGAGCAAACCAATCTTGGAAGGTTAAATTAAAAACTAGAGGTAACTTTCGGCGCATGAAATGTGAGATGGCTCCTTTAAAAATTAATTTCAAGAAGAAGGAATTAAAAGCAGCAGGTTTGGCTAAGTTTGATGATATGAAACTAGTCACCCATTGTGTTAGTAGTAAATCAGAAGCCAAAGCTTTATTACAAAAGGAATATTTAGCGTATAAATTATACAATCAAATCACTCATTATAGTTACAGAGTACAATTATTGAAGGTTAATTATGTTGATGTTAACACGGGAAAGAAAACGAAGCATTGGGCATTTTTAATTGAAGATACTGCAGAATTAAGCCATAGAATTGAAGCGACAGCTAAGGTGGACAATACATTAAATTTACCTAGAGATACTTTTCATGATGGGTTATTAAAGATTGCTGCTATCTTTCAATATATGATAGGAAATGCGGATTGGGATTTGAATGTTGGTAGAAATGTAAAATACTTAATCAAAAATAATAAAGTCATTCCTGTTCCTTACGATTTTGATTTTTCTGGTTTGGTCAATGCTCCTTATGCTATTCCTAACCCTAATTTTGGGATTCCGACTGTCAAAACACGTATTTTTCTAGGTTTTAAAGAAGATATGGACCAATTAAAAAGCACCTTGTCCTTTTTTAAGACGAAGCGGCTGGACGTGTTAAAAACAGTTGATGAATTTAGGACTTTAGACATTAGTAAGAGAGAAGAAATTATTTATTATATCGACTCTTTTTATGCAACTATTAATGATATTGTCTTAGGAGAGAAAGTGGATTTGTCTGCTGAGCCAGTATCTGCCAATTCTATGGGGTCTAAATAGCCTTTAAAACATTCTTTTAACGATATTTCATATCGGTTTAAATAATAAAACAAAGCCTTCTTATTGAATTTTTCAGTAAGAAGGCTTTTTTTTTGCTCCTTAGTTTTATTAAAAAAGTAATTTTCCTTCCAATTTACTCTCCAAATCGCTCC
>JBGCFJ010001147.1:0-4122 GCA_045106885.1 Saprospiraceae bacterium | reverse complement strand
AGATTAGAATTGATACTGGTTTAAATGACTTTATACTTTCCATAAAACAATGGATTACGAAAGTCAATGCCATCGGTCTCTATTCTTCTGCGGGTAGATACGGCGGCACTTATGCCCATAAAGACATAGCTTTTCAGTTCGCTACTTGGATGAGTGCGACCTTTTACTTGTATCTGATTCAAGAATTTCAGCAACTGAAGGAGAAAGAAGCCAAGCGCCTCAACATAGAATGGAACATTCGCCGAGAACTCGCCAAGGCACATTACCCGATGCTCAAAGAAGCCGTTATTCAGCACCTACCTACAGGAAAAAAGAAAGCGGGATTCTACCTCGCCGATGAAGCGGATTTAATCAACGAGCTGGTCTTCGGCATGAAAACAATAAACCAGTAAAACAGCCATTCAAACTAACAAAAAACCCTTATCTTTACCCATGTAATTATAGACCTATAATGCTTTCCTAATCTAGCCGCAATTAGTACACAACAATTTTAAAAGTACCAAATTGGGTCGAATTAAAAAGGGGCGTCATGGAAACACTTAAGCAAGAAAATAATTAACTACACACTATCTTAATTCTAATTCGGTCGAATTCGACCGAATTAGGAGAAGCAGTTAAAAAAGAGAAAATGGCAAAGCAAAAAATTAATGTTAATGGAATAGAGGTAAGGATAAAAAAAGAAAAAGATACAGACTACATTTCTTTAACAGATATTGCTAAGCGGTCTTCGGATGAACCTCGTTTTATTATTCGTAATTGGCTAAGAAACTCAAATACGGTTAAATATCTATATGAATGGGAAGAAATTCATTTTCCAAATTCTAACCGTGCCGATATAGGCACGGTACTAGAAATAGCATTAGATAACAACGTTTCATTAACGCCAAGTAAGTGGATAAATTTAATACAAGCAGAAGGAATAACATCCGCAAGCGGTCGTTATGGAGGAACTTATGCTCATAGCGACATTGCCTTAAATTTTTGCTACTGGTTGTCTCCCAAATTCCAAATCTACTTTATCAAAGAATTCCAACGCCTCAAAGCAGAAGAACAACTTAGACTAGGCGACCCCTTCAACATCAAACGCTTCCTTACAACAGGCAATTACTCGCTGCTAGTGACCTCCATCCTCTCCCAAGTAGACGAGCGCCTCCTAACACACCCACAACCCTATAAGAGCCGCTTACCATTTGCCGCCGAAGCAGACATGATTAATAAAATCGTCTTTGGCAATACCTCCAAAGAATGGCGCCTACATAACATGGATAAACCCACCAACAGAAATCAACGAGATTATGCCAACGTTCTTGATTTAACCGTTCTAAATAATTTGGAGTTTTTAGATGCCATGCTCATTCAATGAGATGTAGTAGAAATAGAAGAACGTCGAAATATGCTGCAAACGACTTATGATTTTATCTACCCTATTTTGCAGCGATCTAAGACGATTAAGAATTTGCAGGCTTTGGCGGATAAGCAGTTGGGATGATTATTCTAAATAATCGATTCCTTGTTACTAAAGTGGCATTGTGACAAGCCGCAGCGAATTGAGATACTAGAGAAATTTGCCAATGATTTACGGATTCACTTTTCAGAATCGGTGGCGGTGCAGCGGATTCAAGAGATTCAGAATCGGGCGTTGAAGTAATCTATTTTAAAGTTTTCCGTAAATGAAATAACAATACTATTCATAGCGATAAATAGACTTTTCATTTTGCAGCTCTCCCCTATTTTTCCGACCTTTACTGCTCAATACTAAAAACGAGAAAAATACCGAATTAGAATTAGCTAATTTTAAAGTATCCTTTTTGGGATACTTTAAAATTAAACCTAGCTTTAAATACTTAAAACGAGAAAATGGCAAAAAAGAAAATCAAAGTCGATGGACTAGAAATTAGAATTAACCAAAACGATTATGTCTCCTTAACAGACATCGCCAAGCGCAGTAGTGACCGAGAACCCTCTTCCTTAATTCAAGGTTGGCTGAGAAACCAAAACACCTTAATTTTCTTAGAAACTTGGGAAGCATTACACAACGCAAATTTTAAACCTAGCCAAATGGCAGGGTTTAGATTATCCGCAACCGAGAACCGTAATTTGATTAGCGCCCAAAAGTATATTAAGGCAACAGAAGCAATTGGCATCACCTCTAAAAGTGGCAGACATGGCGGCACTTTTGCTCATTCGGATATTGCCCTCAATTTCTGCTATTGGCTTAGTCCCAAATTTCAAGTTTACTTAATCCAAGAATTCCAACGCCTCAAAGCGGAAGAACAACTAAGACTAGGCGACCCCTTCAACATCAAACGTTTCCTAACTTCTGGCAACTATGGTCTATTGGTTACCTCCCTCCTCTCCCAAGTAGATGAGCGCCTACTAACTCATCCCCAACCTTACAAAAAACGCCTACCCTTCGCCGCCGAAGCAGACATGATTAATAAAATCGTCTTTGGCAATACCTCCAAAGAATGGCGCCTACATAACACCGATAAACCGACTAATCGAAATCAACGAGATTATGCTAGTGTCCTCGATTTAACAGTACTCAATAACCTAGAGTTTTTAGACGCAATGCTCATTCAATGGGACGTGGTAGAATTGGAAGAACGTCGGAATATTCTGCAAACGACTTACGATTTTATCTACCCTATTTTGCAGCGGTCTAAGACGATTAAGGAATTGCAAGAATTAGCTAACAAGGCATTGAAGTAATATAGTCCCCTATCAAAAACAATTAGCCAGTAAAAAGAAAATACCATGTCTTTTCAATTGTCGCCAGATAACTATCTAACTTTAATCCAAACAAATATTTACGATAAGTGTGGGCTACATGTCTCTGATTTTAAAAAAGAAGATGAAAGCAAAGAATATGGAGCCTGCCGATTTAAATTAAATGGGTTTAAAATAGTCAGTAGAAAAGCAAAAGTGACTCCTAAAAAAATGGGGCAATTTGTAACATTTTGGAAAAGAAAACTAAATGGAATAATTGAGCCACTTGATGAATTTGACCCAATAGATTTTTACACGATAACTGTAAACGCTAATACTCAATTTGGTCAGTTTGTATTTCCAAAACCTATTTTGATAAAGAAAGGAATTATCTCCACAGATAAAAAAGAAGGTAAAAGAGGCTTTAGAGTTTATCCAACTTGGGACAAAACAGAAAGCAATCAAGCGAAAAAAACTCAAAATTGGCAACTGAATTATTTTTATAAAATTGACGATAAAATTGATTTCGCAAAAGTTATTGAATTATACAGCCAAAATTAAAAGATAAAATATTATAACCATGACTTGGGAAAACGAAAAAAATAACCTGCGTAAATCCGTGGGGAAAATTATTTGTGAAATTCCCCACGGATTATTCTTTTAAAGGCATATAGCATTTTTGCGTAGGTTATTTTTTGCTAAATCCCTTAGCCTCCTTTTTCTCTAGCCATCAATCAAAAAATCGCTTTCCTTGAATCCCTACTGCTTCATAAATTTTGTCGTAAATAACTGTGCATCTGCAATTAGCTGAACAAAATAAGTACCAACAGGTAAAGCAACGACCTCCAGAGATATTGATTCGGGAAGGCTAGTCCACTGCTTTGTTAACACCTGTTGTCCCACCGCATTAGTTACGATAAGCTTGGCACTATTTTCAAAAATGGTACTTGTTACAGATATATTTAGAAAATTGCTGGTTGGATTTGGAAAAACGGCTAAAGTAGCCGACGGAGAAAGAAGAGCTGTCCTCGTTTCCAGCGTACTGTTTTTTATTTGACGGGCAAGAGCGTCGCTTAATCCTAAAAGTGTTGCTTGGAATAATAAGGTAGCATCTGTTTGAAGCAAGTTAGCGCAACTTGTATGTAAGCCCTCGGATTTCGTTGGTGACAAAATCCATGCATTGGTGTTGTACACCCTAGGTAGATACGCAACATCATCTCTTAGCACCCAACTATCTTTAGTATAAGAAAGCTCATTAATGTAAAAAGTAATTTGCCCCCCGACCGCTTTCTCTATGGCAATACAAACTACACCATCAATAGGAACGGAATAGGGAACTACCATTCCGATAACATGACCATTTATATAGATGAAAAAGGCAAAAATTATCCGTCCTGCTTCTACCTCCATATA
>JBGCFJ010001146.1:0-5434 GCA_045106885.1 Saprospiraceae bacterium | reverse complement strand
AAATAATAAGAAAAATTTTAACATTCTAGTGACCTCGGCAGGGTTCGAACCTGCAACCTTCGGAGCCGAAATCCGAAATTCTATCCAGTTGAACTACGAAGCCATTGTTTATAAAAGCAGCGCAAATTTACACATCCTATTTTACACAAACAATACCTAAGCTAAATAAAATTCCATTCCTGCCTTAAATTCATTTTTTTGTCATTTGTCTTGACTTTAAATCAATTATTTAAGAACTTAAAAACAAAGCGCCTAGTAAATCGTTTTTAACATGTACGCTTATCCAAAAACAAATGCTAGTTATGCCTACTTTATCAACAGCTACAAAACTATATCGGGACTTTAAGGAGATTGACGGAAGTGAATACCATACCATCATTCGTTTTTATGAAGCTCAAACAACCACTATTGCTCGCCTTCCCTTTGATTTATACTTTGATATTTTAGTCGATTATACCAATGCCTTATTTGAAGTAGGAGCTTATACCAAACAGATTAGCATTGTTCAACAAGTCATTCAATTATCCATTGAACATAATATTCAATTTTATAGGGGAGAGGATATTTATTTTAAAAGCCTTTATCAAAAAGCAGCGGCTCATTTTAATTTATTAGAGTATGATGCAGCGATACATATCCTTAAAGAATTAATCAAAATTGCCCCCTATCATGGCTTGTCCATTCTGTTTTTAAAAAAATGTAAGTATCGTTCTCAACCTGCTTATATCAAAATAGCTAGAGCGATTAGTATTGTGCTTTTTCTAGGTGCAGCTATTATTACGGCTATTGAAGTAATGGTCATTCATCCTTTTTCGCCTATCTATACGGATATTTTTGAGCAATTTCGTTTTGCTACTTTGGGGCTAGGCCTTTTCGTTTTAATAGGTACTTTTCTTTATCATCGGTATCATATAAATCACCAAGTCAATGTTTTTGTTAGAAAAATTAGGCAAGGTAAATAATCTTTTTTGCGCTTATTGGACAGACAAAAAGGCTGCCCGCATCCGCAAACAGCCTTTTGAGAAAATATCTTGTTTTTTTACAGCAATTCCCAATTTGGCTTAATTTATCTTCCAGTAACTTCCCAAAATGGATTGTCGAATCAATTTTGCTAGAAGATTTGTTCCCGAAAGGCCCTTAAATTATCCAGTAATAGAAAATTACTGGATAATAGGGCTGTTGAAAATTCCAAAATGGGAATTGCTGACTTTTTTAACTGTATTTTTTATTCTAAAATAATTTTCTTTACTGCAATTCCTTCATTCGTCTGCACCTTCACTACATAAAAACCAGCTGCTATAGCTTCGACATTTATCGGAATAACTTGAGTAGATTTATTAATGGTAACTTTTTGCTCCAACAAAGTTTGTCCACTCATGTTAAATAAACTTAAGACGCCTTCTTTAGCTGCTTCATTCCGTAAACTGATGTTAATATAATCACCTGCTGGATTTGGGAATACTTCAAATTGTAAGCCTAAATCTTCTAAATCTTGTACACTGGTATTCAAACCTCCTACTTCTACTACTGTTCCTCCCTCTGCCGCCATCGCACATACATTATCTCCTTCTGCCGTAGTAGCACAGGCTTCACTTTGATAGCGTTGTAAATCCATAAATTCTACATCGTCAATAAACCAACCATCATAAATCTTATTTGGGATATTTTCATTATCATATTGTACACTACCAAAACGGAAACGAATCGTGACTCGTTCTCCGATAAAATTACTTAAATCTACATAAGATGCTTCAAATGCTTCATTCTTACCAGAAAATGCCTCTAAATCTACTAAAGCAAAGGTGTTATAGGCCAATGGACGAACATAGCCGTTTCTAAAAAAATAGGGCCCTAAATCAGTCCATCTAGAACCACCATCTGTAGAAATTTCTACAATTCCTCCAGCAGTTCCTTCATCAATACTATACTGATGGAAAAAACGTAAAGTAGGCTGTTCACCTGTAATTAAAATTTCTTCATCTAATTGTAGAAATTGTTCACTATCTTCATCGGCTTCCTCTGGATTAATTACATGCCAAGCATTTTCACCGCTATTAGCCAGACCATCTTGTAAACTAAATAAATTCGTATTCTCTTCATTAATAATTAACCAAAAAGCATCACCTTCCTCCATATCATCTAGGAATTGACGGGTAGAAGTTTGTGTATTATCAGCGGTTGCAGTATAAGTTACTTCCATTTCTTCACCACTTGCTAATTCTGGGACTTCGAATCGAATTATTCCTCCACCAACGGTTGCAGAAACAGAAGCTGAATTAAAAGTTAACCCTTCTGGTAAGTTATCAACAAGCACTACATCCGTTACGCTTTCCTCCTTATGATTTGTTAAGGTCAAAGTATACTCAATCTCCTCTCCAGCATTAATATTCTTCGTCGCAGTTTTATGTAACACCAATGCTTTAATACACGATGGCGAACGATCAAAAGCTTCGATGGCATCATTTCTATCATCATTTGCTCCCTGTGTCGCACTAAAGCCCAAACCTCTTCTCGAAAAAACCTCCCAAATTAAACATTCATTAGCACCGCCATTATTTGCTCTATCCGCAGCTAAAATAGCATCTCGACCATCTATAAACCCAGGGCTACAAGGCTGTATTTTCAACCCATCCATCACCAACTGAATGGCTTGATGGTTGCCACCATCTCCATTAAAAAACCCTTCTTCCCAGCCATATTTATCAGCCATTGCCCAGTATAAATCCCAAAGCATGGCTGTCCAAACTGCACCTACAGGGTGAGGCGCTGTACTTATGTTAATAATATCTTTATAGGTATAAGCAGCGATTTCCATATCTGTAGAATAGGGAAATGTTCTAATTCCTTGAGAATTTACTTCTTGGCGTAAAGAATAAGTACCAATCCCTCTTTTCTCTGCTCCTGTATCGCCTGCTTTTACGGTAGTTACTAGCGTGAAAAAATCACTCCAACCCTCTCCCATTGCTTCATCATTGAATAAACAATTAGTATTTGACCGACCTCCATTTAATCTATTGGAAATACCATGCCCATATTCATGGGCCACAATACCATTATCAAAATCTCCATCTAAGAAATCTGGCCCTGTAGTTGGTGGGTTTTCTATCCTTAATTCTAATCCATTATCTATCGACGCTCTTATGATTTGGCAGTCATTTCTTCTTAAACCTAGCACAGGAATAGTTAAAGAACCTGCTTGAAAACCTGGCGCTGCTCCCATCGGCTGTAAAGCATCTTCAAAATTACATATCAGTACCGCAATTGCTCCTGCATTTTGAGCGTTGGCTGCCTTGTCCGAAAAAAAACAAGTTCCTCTGTCAATAATGGCAATTTTACCATTAACTTCCTCTGCATTGGCCAATGGTTCGCAACCTAAAGTAGGGTTACTAAACGAACCATCATCTACAACGACTGCTTGTCCGATTATGGGCTGGTCTAAATCTATCACTTGTAGACCAAAATTGGCAGTTGCTACCTCATAATCTGCTATTGCTTCGGTTGGTTCGGTTACCTGTAAAAGTCTTCCACCACCTCTTCCCCAGACATACATTTGCATCCTAGGTCTAGATCCATCATTAGGTGTTGTGAAATTAGCATTTCCAATATATTCAGGGTTATTTGCTAAAGCATTATTATACCCATCCTGCGCTTCTGCTCTGACGTAATCGCCATCCCCAAAAGCAAACTCATAGTTGGTCGCCTGAAAGTTACCCGCTTGCTCATCAAAACCATAAGTATAAAAAATATCATGCATCATATTAGACAAATAAAACAACTGAGTCGTCGCTGCATTTCTATTGCTTTCTGGCTCTTCGCCTTCCAATATAGGATAATCAAATACTAAATTATCTCCTCCATCTGGTTCATCGCCAATAGAAACATTTGTGTCATCAATATCTGAATAAGCATGTGCATTATTACCTCTAGTAATGGTAAATTCTGCTCCAGCTTGCCCATCGGTATCATGCCACCCAAAAGGAGAGGCAATAGGATGTGCAGGTTCAGTTACTATACTTCGATTCCCATGTAGTGGACTTTCTATAGGTAATGCAAAAACATTATAACTACTCCCATCTACCGTTGGCATCAATTCCGATACTGTTTGAGCAGTTGTGATTAACTTATTTTCTCTTTCTAAAAATCCACAACCTTGTTGATGCTCATGCATGCCTACTGAACAATGGGTCGTCCAGTTATTTTTACTAATGATTTCGCCAGTTTGTGCATCTACTCGAACATTCCAATAATCTGCTTTTTCGGCCATATCAATGGCTAGTTGCCAAGCTAAGTGCAATTTACCGTCCTCCATTAATTGATAAATTGGTTCGACGATAATGTTGGAATTAGAGATATTCGTGTTGGTATAAACAACTTTATTTCTCCCTGTACTCACCTTATTCCTTAGATTGGCAACCGCCTTAATTTCTAGATGCCCTGCTGTATTTTGAATCGCTACTTCAGGGGTAATTCTAGCCTGTGTGGTATTGATTAATGTCGCAACTTTAGGTAAAAAACGATTGTTAGCATGCAAAATTTTTCCATTAGGCAAGACATTAACCGTACTTAACGCATTGAATATTTTAATGCCTTGGTATTGTTGGTTAAAATAGATGTGTGTAACGCCATTATGCTTGCTAGTAACAATATTTTCGATGGCAATATCTGCAATGTCTGCTTCGGTTAATTGCCACTCCGCTATATTTTCTTGCAAAAATTGCTTGGCGGAATTGATTGCTTTTTCATGTTGTCCAAAAACAGTCGTGATTAGAAAAAGACTTATAAATAGTAGGTAGAATCTTTTATTCATTTGTTGTATGAATTTGTATTAGATGATGATATTCCTAGTGGACAGTAGGCAGTAGCAGTAGGCAGTTTTAACGATAATCATTAAATGATACTTCTTTGCCACTAAAAAATAAATATTATGTGCTTAAATCGAATAATATGAGATACTATGAACGGATTAGTCTAGTGTATGGATACCAAAAGTAAGGATAAACTACAGATTTTAAGGTATTTTTCAGAGCAACGAATTACACGTTATCCGACAAAAGTGATTTTTTTACGAAAAGATGGGAGCGAATTGTCTTAGTAGCGGCAGGAAATATGGTAATATTGGTTGCGAGTTGCGGGTTAAGAGATAGAATTATAAACCTAAAACTGAATTATTTTAGATTATCCAAATAAAATTATTCAATCCTATAACCAAATAATTCCTGCTATTTTCTCTACAGTTTGGTTAATTTTTTGTTTGCTTTATGTTCCTAGCAAAGTAAAGATACTTAGGTTTCGCACCTCTTTTTTGAAAAAAAATAATTAACATCTTACTGATAATCAGTAAGTTAAATTAGAATAGGATTATATTTAATATTTTATAAATTATGGACTCATAAGTAAAATCATATTTTATAGTCTAATTTTGATAAAATGATAG
>JBGCFJ010001145.1:0-6492 GCA_045106885.1 Saprospiraceae bacterium | reverse complement strand
TATATCCATCCCATCTACTCCTGATGAACCCTTATTCTTTCTTACTGTTTCATATGCTTTGTTCAGATTTGTTGGTGACATTACTGTATTCAGTATGTCTTCGGTCAAGGCTCGATTCCTTGCGAGTAGCGAAAAGAAATTTGACTCCTCTGGTTCACCTCCTGTATTTCTGATACTTTTTGGTGAACCTTGGCGTAAGGATACCTCTTGCTTCGGAAATAACCTAAGCTGTTCTCCTTTTACTTCTTGTCCTTTCTTTTTCAGCGATTACGCTATTAAAAGTAGAAAATTGTGACATTGGTAAAAATTAATAAAAGGGCATAAAAATATTATCCATTTATGCCAAAGGATAAATAGCTATCTGCGTCCAGTCTTATTAATTTCACATAAATTTAGGCATTAGAGTAAGGTGATTGCAAAATTGCAGGAGAGGCAGTTTACCTCGGACAAAAAACTTAATTATATCGAAAAGAAATTTTATTGACTGGCAAGCACTCAATTTGTCCATACAATAAAAAAGCGGTAATAACTTCCCAGCAATGTTTGAGGGTAAAATTTTGCTGGAGGTCTTTTTTGAAATACTGACTACAAGTAATTAGCTGGTTAATCAAATGCCCTATTTGGAGACAAGTAAGGAAATTTTGCACGGCAAAAAAGTTGGTTCTACTCATTTTATGTTGGAGTTTATAGCCTCCGTTTTTTTGAATATTGAATCCTTCATTCTCTATTTTCCACCTTAATCGAGATGCTTGAACAATTTGCTCAACATTAGTTTTATCAATTTTCAAATCTGTCAAACAGACAAATCTATGTTTATTTTGGCATTGACTCTGTTGGTTTGTCGTTTTTTGATCCTCTATATTTGCTTCCGCCCAATGCAGACTATGTCCTTGATAAGTTAGCCCATTAACCCATTGAAAGGACTTGAATCTTATCCTGTTTGGAGATAATTCTTCTTGGTCTTGTTCTTTGTCACTAGGCTTCTTTTGTTGTTCTACTTGTTCCCAAACTGTTGAGAGTTGAGTATCTTTGAACACGACAATAAAAGACCACTTATGTTGTTTACATATCTCAAAAAAAGGACCTGTGGTATACAATCCATCTGCTAAAATGCAGATGGATAATTGAGGAAAATAGGCTTTTAATTTTGGTGCTAAGCGTTTAAAGGCTTTGGTTTCACAGTCCTGCTTATCATATTCCGCTTCATTTATTATCCATTCGGTTAGTAAGGGGATAGACAAGCCGTTCGGCAAAACTAGTTTTGCACATAAGATGGGCTGAGTCCACCAAGTCTTTCCTTTTTTTGAGGTCTTGTGAGGACAGGGCCAATTCGGTGCTTTTTCATAACTTGCATAGCCCGTTGCATCTATGGCTACCAAAAAGTATTTGTTCAACAATCTATACTGATGAAATAGTCGTTTTCTTAATAAGCCCTTCACTAAATTGATACTTATTTTTTCTAATAACTCTGGCGGTATTCTTTCTAATGCTGCTGTGACGGTATCCATGTGAGGCAAGTTCATTTTAAAACAGCGCTCATAATTTTTTCTAAACTTTGCCGTCCTCCGTTTTTGATTTAAACCATGGCGTGTTTCGTTCTTTAGGCTGTAAAGCAGGATAGCGGCAAATACCAACTCTTCTATTTTATACATTTTTCTTTGCCTTTCATCTGGCAATTTGCTCAATGCTGATTTTAAGGTCGGCAGATGTCGATTTATCACTTGACTAATACTATGCAATAGACGGCTACCCAAACAACTTTGCTCTTTTGCTAAACGCTGTTTTCGCTCTTTTTCAAGTCTTTTCCTTTTTGCTCTTTTTTGGGCTAGCTTTTGTTGTCGTTTTTTATAAAACTCTTTTTGGCGATTTTTTTTTGATTGTTTTCTTGATTTTGTCCTGCTTTTTGTTCTTTTTGTGACATAATAATTTATAGTTTGATAGGTGAAAAAGCGGAAAAAACTAATTTTTTCGCTTTTCTCCTATTTTTTTTTAAACTATTGATTATCTGTTTTTTATATTCCTTTTTTCTCAGCTCTTTTTTTATTGCTTAATTGCTGCTCATAATACTCCTCCAAAAAAGCCCTAACTTCTGGTTGTAGCTCAGGAGCAATATTATCAAAATATTCTTCAAGGGTTTCTATCCAACGCATAGTTTTGCTAAAGTATGAATGACTAATTAGTGTTAATACCAATCAAAGATAAGTGTTTCAAAGATAAGATAGGTAAAGGTAAGTTCTCAATCTTTTATTTTTCAACTAAATACACTAAACTATACTCGTCAAAAAACTCAGTGTCCTCTATGAACTCCGTCTCTCCATGGTAAAAAACAATCTTTTTAATAATTATCAAAAATGGCTAAGACCTTCGGCAAAAAAATAAGCACACCAATAAGAGCAGCACCAATCGCCACAAACAAAACAGCTCCTGCCGCTGCATCCTTCGTCTTTTTAGCCAAAATATGATACTCTGGCGAAACCAAATTCGTCAAATGTTCAATCGCAGTATTAAACGTTTCTGCACTCCATACAGCCACAATACTACCTATGATTAGACACCATTCTATGTTAGAAATCGAAAAATAAAATCCAGCAAAAATGGCTAAAAAAGCGGCTAGAAAATGAATTTTAAAATTTGCTTGAGATTGAATGACTTCAAAAACCCCCTCAAAGGCATAACCAAAACTAGCGATTCTTTCTTTGATAAACCCCATTAGACTTTTACTTTACTCGATGCCAAGTTTGTGTTCTATAAAATCCAGTCCAATGCTTCCCTCTTACTTTTAATTCATCAGGTTGACCATCTTCAAACCAGATGCTGCAACCATATACATTACCACTTTCTGGGTCTAAAATATTCCCTTTTTTCCAATAATCGTCTACTTTTTTCAAGTTTTCAATAATCACTAAGCCCATCACTGGTTGATTTTTTTTATCCCCAGGACATTGGTCGCAGACCACATCTGGAGCAGCAGATAAAATCTTAGAAATTTTGCCAAAAATCTTTCCATTCTGTTCATAAATAGTCACATTAGATTTTTCTTCTCCTGTTTCATCATCTACCGATTTCCACACACCAAGAGGTGATTGACTAAAAGCAAAAAAAGTACAACAAACAAAAAATAACGATAAGGAAAATTTCATACTATTCAATTTTTAATAATTTTTGACTTTGGAAGTTACAACTATTCAAAACTCAAAGAGTTGGAAAAAATTGTCATAGGTATTGTCTATTGTCAACATTCTTAGCTGAATTGTTGTAAAAGTACCGCCAATCGTTCCACTTCCATACGGTCTGTTTCAAAATAAGACACCGAAAATAAACTATCGACTTTTGGTTGAATGACTTTTTTAGCCGAAGCATGTACTTCTTTCGCTCCAGTTGTGCGTATAAAATCATTTATATTTTGACTATTCAAACCACTTCCAGGCAGAATAATTATATTGCCAGCTGCTTGCTGAATTAGTGCTTTTAATAAATGTTGTCCTTCAATAGCGGTCGCAGCTAGGCCAGAAGTCAAAATTCTATCAAAACCTAAGTCAATCACTTTTTCTAAATTGTCCAAAGGTTTTATTAGACAATCAAAAGCACGATGAAAAGTTGTTTGCATTGGTTTAGCCAAATCAACTAACACTTTATTTTTAGCCACATCAATCATTTGGTTATCATCTAGTATCCCAAAAACGACTCCATCTATTCCTATTGCTTTACAAAATAAAATATTGGCTTTCATTTGTTCAAACTCTGTTTTTGAATAATTGAAATCACCAATTCTAGGTCGAATTAATACAAAAATATCAATGTCCAATTTTTCTCTAGCCAATTGAATAGTAGCAGCACTTGGCGTCAAGCCACCTTGCTCCAAATTGCAACATAATTCAATCCGTTGCGCACCACCTGCTTGAGCATTAATAGCAGAAGTTAAAGAACTAGCACAAATTTCTAACAACATGAATATTTTAATTGATTAGTAACGGATAAAAAACAAGTTGGACATTTTGTATTTAATTCCCCACGAATTTACTAACCCCACGAATTAAAGTTGTCCAAATTGTTTTTCTAACGTTACTTAGTTGAAATTATATTTACCAATAAAGTGTTGGAAAAGCAGCAATATGACAATCGACTACGATATTGTTTTGTAACCTGTTGATAAAAGGCTAATTTTGCGGGACTATTTAACCTGAACACAACTTGCATTCCACAATATGAAGAATCATTATTTGATGTTAGCGATAATTTTTACTGGATTATACGCTTGCCAAAACGATGCGACCACAAAACTAAAAGAGTTAAACTTATTACAATATAATATTCCAATTACGATTATGGCACCCGATAGTGCTAAAGTAGTAGCAGGAAGTCTTAGTTTTTCTCAAGATGTTACCATAAAAAGTCCCAAAGACAATTTTGACTTACAAATATTTGCTTACGATGCGACCACTATGGATTTAGCAACGGTAAAAGCAAGTCATCTGGCAGAAATCAAAAGTAATGCCTATTTTTCAGAAATTATAGAAGAAGAAGAAGCAGGTTTTATCTATGCTATGAATTTTGATTCTACAATTACTAATTATGGTTTTAAATATTTAAAAATCCAAGGGGATAAGGAATACATTTTTCAAACAGGTTTAGTTGGGAATTTTGGATTAGACGATGTGAAGGTAATGTATAAGGCAGTTAAAAACGAAAAGAAATAAAGCAGTCTATTAGGTTAAAATCCTAATAATAAATTTTATACTGAGTAGCATCGAGCTTCCAGAACTTGGAGTTCTGGAAGCTCTTGCCATAAAAATATCAATATATAAACGAGTATCTAAGTAGATGAGTCCAATTCATAACTCATCACTAATAACTCATCACTCAATAAAAATGGCAGGACAAAATTTTGTAGATTACGTGAAGATGTTTTGCCGTTCGGGCAAGGGAGGGTCTGGCTCTGCCCACTTTTTTAGAGATAAACGAACGGCAAAAGGCGGCCCTGATGGTGGCGATGGTGGACGAGGTGGACATATTATTGTCAGGGGCAATCAAAATAGATGGACCTTACTCAATTTGAAGTATAGAAAACACGTGCATGCAACGGATGGCGGTGTTGGCGGAGGCAGTCATAGTTCTGGAGCCACAGGAGAAGATGTTATACTAGAAGTCCCGTTGGGCACAGTGGCTAAAGATTTTGAGACAGGAAAAACCTTATTTGAAATTAATAAGCATAATGAAGAGCAAATTTTAATTGCTGGAGGATTAGGAGGAAGAGGAAATGCACATTTTAAAACACCGACTAATCAAACGCCTAGATACGCTCAACCAGGGAGAGCAGGAGAAGAAGGTTGGAAAATCTTAGAGTTAAAGTTACTGGCAGATGTTGGTTTAGTTGGTTTCCCTAATGCAGGAAAATCTACTTTATTATCTGTTATTACCGCTGCCAAGCCCAAAATTGCAGCTTATGCTTTTACGACCTTAGTACCGAATCTTGGGATTGTCAAATACAGAGATGAGCAATCTTTTGTAATGGCAGACATTCCTGGAATTATAGAAAAAGCCCACGAAGGGAAAGGCATTGGCCATCGTTTTCTTCGGCATATTGAGCGAAATGCGACGCTCCTTTTTATGATTCCTTGTGATTCGGACGATATTCAAAAAGAATACGATATTCTCTTGAATGAATTAGAAATGTATAATCCAGAACTATTGGATAAACCAAGAATTTTGGCAATTACTAAATGTGATTTGGCAGACCAAGAATTATTAGAATTATTAGCTCCAGAGATACCTAAGGATATTCCACATGTCTTCATTTCTTCCGCTGCCCATCAAGGTTTGGTGGAATTAAAAGACTTGCTATGGAAAGTGATGAATGAAAAAGTGTAATAAATTTCGTCCGCTAAAAAATAAAAGGCATAGGGAAATAAATTTTTCTATGCCTTTTTATATTGGGTATAAGTCTATATTAAAAAGAAATCCAGCCTTACACTATTCTATCACCTAAGTACTGGAGACTGTTCAAACAACTGTGTTTAGGCAAGGCTACCTGTCTAAAGTTAGACACTTAATTTTAGGACAGACAACGGAAAATCTATATTTTCCGACGCTTGGAGGGGGTTGTGTAAAAAGCCTCATTTTATAAAAATTCATCTTTGTAACTTATTTGAATTTTAGTAAGTGGTTGTTAAAATTGTTTGATTGTTAAATTATTGTTTTACAAAGTGTTACAACAACTATTTAACAATCTTAGTAATGAAATAATCATTCACTAAAGATTTTAATTAAAAATTAGGATTTAATTTAATATAGGGCTTTCTACACAACCCCTTCTCGAAAATGTCCAAGCTTAGACGGGTCGCCTTTAGGCAACGCTATTTTCTAAACTTTTGTGGCTGGGATAAATTGATATAAACGACTGATAGCCAGTTTAAATAATACCATTTTAAGAGCTTTAAACGAATTATTAATTCTATTCTTTAAGAATTACTTTTCGTACAAGTTACTGATTAT
>JBGCFJ010001144.1:0-3254 GCA_045106885.1 Saprospiraceae bacterium | reverse complement strand
GCTATGCAGAGAATGCAGCCCATCCGTAAACGGTTCGCAAACGGTGTTTACTCATCTTGCATAACGAAAAAATAGCCTCTTCAAAAATGACGTTTAATTATGCTTAGGCGCTTACACAAAATTTAAAACCAACAAATTGTCGATATTTTAAAATGTCGATAACCGTTAATCTCAACTTCAACCTCAAATTCCCGCCGAAGGTGGTTTAAAATTGAAAATTGAAAATTAAATTTTACTTAGGTACTTAATATACCATTATGGCAGTAGCTTATGATGCTGGGTTTAATTCGAAAAGCACTTTTTATAAGGCTTTTAAAAAACATACCCAAATGACTCCTAGTGCTTATCGAAAAGAGCCTGTGAAAGTATAAGTTAGGTGAACGCAAATGATAGAAGGTATAGGAAATGCCCGCTACAAAAAAAGTAGAAGCTATCCATGCACCAATTTTCAAAATGTAGCCTAATCCAACGACGGGCAGTTTGAGGTATTAAAACGCTTGGAGGTCTGTAAGACCCTCTAAGGGTTTTGCCGCTTGACCTTGGAGCGTCTCTCAGGCCTCCCAGTGTCTATCTATAAAAGAGCTATCCCGTCTCATGCACTAAGTAATTTCAGTATAATTGGGGGCTAGGATAAAGAAAAGTTGCGTAAAATACGTAGTTGATTTTGAAAATTACGGTTTTTTAGTATTTTAAAAACAATTTGCTATACTTACCTTTGCACCTATAAACAGCAATAAAGACTAACTTAATTCAGTTGTGAGAAAACTAAAAACTAAAAGCTTTAATTAGAAAAATTGCGATTCTAAAATTACTTTTGGTCACATCCCCTCTTTAACTTCTACTCTGTATTGATTTAATTTTCCCTCCATTATTGTTATCCCCTCATCCTTTATAGTTTTACAACCACTTACGAATTGACAGATATTTAAGCGGTTTGATAACTTGAGTATTAGTACAAAATAAAATTTTGCTAGACTAAATTTCCTATCTATTGCGGTAAACTAGTTTTAAAGAATTTATCTTTTGACTATCCATTCTTGTCCAAGACCCTATTAATATGTTAATCATTTTGCTGGGAGTGCGATGCATACTCCCTCCCGAAAAGACTATTCTTTAACTTTTTAACCGGTAAACTAATTCGTAATGAAAAAATTAACACTTTTAATGGCAATGTTTTGCCTAACTGTTGTAGCAGTAACTGCACAAAACAACAATGCTAACTCGACTATTTTAGGCAATGTAACACAAGTGGACATTGTGCAAACAGGTGGAGATAACGATGTTTTAAGTAATTCTGATGGAAATGATAGTAATATTGGCTTCCGTCAAGAAGGAACAGCGAATAATGCTGCTTCTACTTTTATTGGTAACAACATTGGAAGTACGACTCGTCAAACAGAGGGTGACAGAAACGCTGCTACTCAAACATTGACTGGTGACAATATTCAATCAGCACTTTTACACACAGGTAGCGATAACGTAACTAATCAAAATATCACTGGTAATGATAATGTAACGGAGGTTTTATTAACAGGTAATGCCAACACCGTTATTCAATCTCAAAATGGATTAGCAAATAATGCGATTCTTATTTCTACGGGAGATAATAACCGAATTACTTCTGACCAAACTGGTGACAATCAAGGTATTTTAGGAGAGCAAATTGGTAATAATAATACTGCTATCTTAGGCCAAAGTTCTTCTGTAAACTTTATTGATGCGATTCAAGAAGGAAATGGTAACACAGCTACTATTTTCCAAACTGGTGCTAATAACGTTGCAGGTGACGGAGGTAACAGAATAACACAAAGAGGAGACGATAACCAATTATCAATCACGCAAGATGGTAATCAAAACGGTGCTTTCAGTACTCAAATTGGCAACACGAACGCAACTTCTTTGAACCAGACAGGAACAGGTAATTTCATTATCTCTAATACAACGGGTAACGGAAATACACATAATATTACTCAGACAGGAAATAACTAGATTTTTTTGAGAAGTCAGATAACTTCTGTTTTCTGACAGTTATTGAAAATAACGGTCTGACCTCTGACCTCTGAAAAAGATAGTTGTAACGTTTGTTCGCAAACGTTTTTATATAGTTTCAAATTAAGAGGGAAGCATAATTGCTTCCCTACTCTTAATTTTAACTACTAATATATAAACCTGAATGAGCATGATAAGCAAGCGAATCTTAATAGTAACGATAGTAGGCTTCCTAATGCTTAGTGGATTGAGCGCACAGCAATTATCTCTAGAAGATATGCTGTTGGAGCCGAGTGCATTATTACAAGATGAATTGGGAACAGGGAGTAATGCTGTTTATCAAAAAACAGAAGGTAGCGGAAATACAATTAATATGAATCAGCTACAACAAAATGGACAGCAATTAAACCTAGTTAGAACTTTACAAGTAGGTAATGACAACGATGCTTTTTTAGAACAAATTGGTGCTGGCAATCAATTAGTTTTGATTCAAAAAGGTACATCGAATGTATATTCCATTGTTCAAGAAGGCATCAATAATAAAACGGTTGCCATTCAAAATGGAACGAATAATGTCATTACACAGGAATTAATGAATGCCAACGGAGTCTACTCCGAATTTATCCAGAACGGAAATGGCAATGAAATAATACATATTACCAATGGTTTTGTTGAGCAAAACTTTATTATTAGACAAAATGGAGATGGATTAAAAGCTACAGTCATACAGTCTAATGGTGGTAATTAAGTTTCGGCGGTCAGTAAGCGGAGTACTTAATTTGTTTACTGACCGTTAAAACAGTAACTATGAAACGACTTTTATTTTTAAATCTTTGGATATTTGTTTTTATTATTAATGGACATAGTGAAAACAGTTTTTTTATCAAAGAATCAATTGAATCAACAAACGAAGCCTCCCTTACAGACTTAAAAAAGTGCAATGAAAACCGCACTTCCTACAAACAAGTACCTTGCGTTTATAATTCTATTAAGTGCACATCCCCACAGATAGACACGACTAAGAAAAAACAACCGAACAAAGGTCTCAGTCAACAAAAAAGACAAAATATAGTTAGCACAGAAATTGACGGCTTATTATTAGATGCAACATTTAGCCCAGGAGGTTATGATTTTTATATTGATTTCTCTCATAATTGGATACCTCCAGCAAATGCGATGAATTATAAGATAGTCGTCAAAGAATATCAGGGTAGAGGGGCGAATATGGTGGTAGCAATAGAAGTAAATGATAAGCAATTGGTATT
>JBGCFJ010001143.1:0-3449 GCA_045106885.1 Saprospiraceae bacterium | reverse complement strand
GCAAGAAATCTCTAATTGATTTAGCAGAGACAATTCTTTGTTCCTCAATGTTGTACAACCAATTCTCCCCAAATCGTTCTAATTTAATGAGCGATTCGTTAATCGAGGTATAAGCGGAATAATTTGGTTGAATCAATCGTTCTCCATCTAAAGTAACCGCTCCCCAAAGTACCCCTTTTAAATAAAAAATCAATCCATTGTCTAAGACATTAAAAGCATCAGCGACAACAGGTAGGATGAGTTTTCCTGTTAAATCTAGTAGTCCATATAATTGACCTTTTTTGACTTTTAGATATTGCTGCTTATAAAGGGTTATTTCGGCATATTCTGCCGCTGCCAATTCCTTTCCTGAAGCATGAATACAGCCAAACAATCCTTGATTGGCAAATACTAATAGTTCTGGATTTAAAACGCTCAACTGCTCATATTCATGCCCCTTTAAAATAATTTGTCCATCAACAGTAATGACTTGTTGTTCGGCATCAATGGTTACCTCAAAAAAATTAGAATCTAAAATTTTAATTTCTGTATAATTGGCAGGCATCAATAATTTACCCTGCTTATCTAATAGTCCAATTTTTCCAGCTTGCTGCATCAAGGTATAGCCAAATTTTTGAGGCGTACCAATGACTTCATATTGTGGCGCAACCACGAGTTCCCCATTCCTATCAATGAGTCCCCATTTCTGATTAATTTTAACAGGATAATAATTTTGAGCTATAAGACCAGCAGGCAAAAAAAACAAACCATAAAAGGTCAAACAAAAAAGGTAAAAAGAATGATAATTCCTTATGCTTCCAAATTCTATTAAAACAGCGGTGAATAGTTTTAGTGAAGGAATTGATAAGATGACTTTAATTCTTTTTAGCAGCAAATTAGTTAGTTTTATAATAATTGAAATAGACTTGTTATTTTCTGAAGGATATATTTTACAAACTCTAAAGTTTGATAACGAAAAAACTATAAAAAGTAACGTTTTTTTTGCCGAGCTATTACATCTGTTTACGCTACCCTACTAAAATTATTTTATAGTTTTCGCCGCGCAGTGGCGGAAACTGAGGGCGTTTCGAGGGTGGAAGTAGCTTTAAGCATCCTTTACCCTAAAATTTAACTGTCTTACAAATAACAATGATTGAAGTAAAAGATAGTTTTATTATATTTTTTTTCATAAATTAATAATTTTACCTTTATGTCCGTTATTCCGTGCAACCATTTCCTTAATATTTGCATTAGGTAGGTACAATTTGAAATTGTAGTTCCTATTATTTAAGATAATCAACCAAAACTCCTTCAATTATAAATCATGAAGAAAAAGCTACTATATTTCACTTTAATCATTGCTTGCTGTTGCTACGCTGTCAGCAACTTCGCCCAAACTAAGCGTTATCAAAGTAAGAATAAGTTAAAATTAAAGCCAAAAGAGATAAGAAAATTGACTTTTATTCAATTAGAAGGAGGAGAAAAAAAATTTCCAGATTCCTATTTACTAGGCATGCGAGATAATCATTTGATTTTAGCCACAGATATAGCTGAAAAATGGTCTGATAAATCTTTATATGTAAAATCAGAAGTAAACCTCAAGTATTACGATAGTTTAGTCATGCTAAATCAAAAAGAAAAACATCGAAAGATGGCTATTTGGGGCGCTATTTTTGGAGCAGCAGGTTATTACTTTGCCAGGAGAAAAGCACTTCCAACACCTTTTGAAGTTCGCAATAAAACGCTTTTAGGTCAACCAACCAATAATGGGGCAATAGAAGGGTCTATGGGCGCCATTACAGGTGCAGGTTTTGGCATTATCATCGGTACTCATTTAGCCAAACGTAGAATGAGTTTAAAGAAGCAAAGAACAAAAGCTGTTCGAAAATTAAAAGAGTTTAGTTTTTATGATTAATCGTATTTATTCTAATTTTTTTGTAGGTCTAAATCGTTTAGAATAAAATCTAATATTTACCATTAAAAACGCCTTCTTGAACAGAGACTCAAGAAGGCGTTTTGCTTAATTTCCTCTATCATAAGGTAATTGAGTAATTTATTTCTCAAACGAAAAATCCTCGTAGAAATGAATTTCCAAACTACGCATTTAAAAAACGAGCAACCCACGTTCTAAATAAATCAACATCAATCCGTTTATCTAAACTAGCGATACCAGAAGCTACCGTTGTTGCACCAATTTTTTCCACCCTACTTTCCATTAAAGTTTGGTCATAAGCAGTAGAAAATTCTGGATGCCCTTGCACACTAATCATCCTTTCTCCTATTTGCAACATAGCGTTCGGGCAAGCTTTACTTCCTGCTAATCGAATCGTATTTGGAGGTAATTCAACGACTTGGTCTTGACACATCATCAAAAAATTGACTTGGGTTTTCGCTGGTCGCATCCAATATTTAAGGTGAACTACTTCAAACTCATGAACCCCGACACACCAACCAATTGCTGCTTTTTCCACTTTACCGCCCAATGCTGATGCCATTAATTGATGTCCAAAACAAAAACCAATAAAATAGCGATTCGCTTCGTATAAAGCTCGAATAAAAGCTTTGGTTTGATGAATCCATTCCAAGTTTTCATAAACAGAATGAGAAGAACCTGTCGCCATATACACTTCACATTCCATTACACTTTCTGGAAATTCTCCCTGATGAACTCGATATGATTTAAATTCATATTCGGGAAATAATGCCTGAAACATACCAGGGTAAGTACCAAATGCTTCTTTATATTCAGGCCTAACTTGGTCACAAACTAGTAATCCTACTGTCATTAAACTGCTTCTTTATAAGATAATTTAAACCATAAAAAACTTACCGCTAAGATACCAAAATAAATCCCTGCTAATTTTAGATTATAAATGGTCATTGCCACAAAAGCAACACTTGCTATAATCAACGCTATAATTGGAGAAAAAGGATAAAACGGTACTTTAAACGGTCGCTCTAAATCAGGTTCTTTTCGGCGAAGCGCCAACATCGACACCATTGAAATAATATATAAGCTTAACGCACCAAAACAAGCAATGGTTATAATATCTGCCGTTTTTCCAGTAAATAAAGCAATGATACCAATTCCCATATTAAAAATTAAAGCCTTTGCTGGTGTCTTAAACTTTGTTTGTACCTCTCCCAAAAATTTAGGTGCAAAACCGACTCTACCAAATTCAAAGGTCGAACGACCTGCTGCCAAAATAATCCCATGAAAAGAAGCCACTAATCCAAATAAGCCAATAGAGGTAACTAAGGTGTATAAAATGTGGTTTTCGCCATAAGCCTTAGCCAAAGCTAACGGAAGTGGTGAATCAGAGGCATTTCCATCTGCATCGTAGACAATGGCTTCCCAACCATCAACACCTACAGCAGTAGCAAAGGTCATTAAACATAAGGCGACTAAAGTTAAAATAGCTGAGCCAAAACCAATTAGAATATTTCGTTGTGGGTTAATGGTCTCCTCT
>JBGCFJ010001142.1:0-5384 GCA_045106885.1 Saprospiraceae bacterium | reverse complement strand
ATCCGTGGGGCTATTTTCTACCCACGGATGAATGAAGGCAACGGATAATTATCATTTTTTTAACTGATTATATAATTACTCCATTATGACAACCACCTCTGCCCGTCGATTTTTAGCTTTCCCTGTATAAGATTCATTCTTTCGTTTAGGTCGTGCCTCTCCATAGGAAATGGTTTGAACTTTAAAGGCATTGATGCCTCTTTCTACTAAATAATGTTGAATTTCAAAAGCTCTTTTTTGTCCCAAAGCATAATTATAGGCCGCATTTCCTTCAGAATCTGTATGTCCTGAAATCATTATTTTGTAATCCATAGTTGCACCAATTTCTTGGATTAGAAAGTCTAATTCTGCTGCAAATTCAGGATGAATAAAATGTTGGTCGGTATCAAATTCTACAATTGCTTTCCAATCATTTTGAGGACGATTTTGACCAGGGCAACCGTTATTAGCTTTTGTTCCTTTTAAATAAGGGCATTCATCATCTATATCAGAAATTCCATCCTTATCAGAGTCAGGACAGCCGTGAAACTTAGCATCACCTCTCAAGAAGATACAGTAATCTTGAGAATCCGGAACGCCATCTCTATCGGTGTCTTTTTCATCGTAGGGGCAACCTGAATTAGTCGCTAAACCAGGTAAACTTGGACAAGCATCATCCGGGTCTATTACGCCATCTTTATCAGAATCTGGGCAACCGAATAGATGCCTATATCCTTTAATAGTTGGGCAATCATCATAAATATCTGGCACACGGTCTCCATCCGTATCCAATTCATCTTCTGCCATTTCCTTTTTAGGAACAGGGCAACCTTTATACGCTTTTAATCCAGGAATATCGGGACATTTATCAACTAAGTCATAAATCCCATCTTTGTCCCTGTCCTTCTTTCTAATTTTAGATTTTTTTCCAAATTTAATGGCAAAGGCTAATTCTACCGACCCTTGGCCATTCGTTACTCTTGCTAAGTTAGAATTGTTTAAATCATAACTGAGTGTTAGTGTTTTATTCCCCCATTCTATCCCTGCCTGTAAGATTAAAGCATCTTTAAACCGATACCCTATGCCAGATTTCAAAGCCGTATGTGGGTTCAATTGTCGGCGATTTTGCACTCCAACCAAAGTAGATTGATGGACATTTTGTCTTTGATATAAAAAATATGGTTGCCAATACCCGTTAGAAGAAATTGGCAAGGTTAATTGCCCATGTGCTACTATTTTTAAAGGTAATTCATTTACCGTTGATTGAAACCCCATCTTAGGCAAATGCAGATGGGAAAGGGCTAAACCAACTTGTGTTTTAATGGTTTTATCAGGAGTAAATGCACCTTTCCATAAAGCACCAATTGAAAAATCTATTGTTTTAGTACTTGTTTGTAGAAAAGTTTCCCCGTTGCTGTTAGCGATATCAAATCCACTTCCTGCTTGATATTGTGCATCAAATTTTAAAGCACTAGGGGCAAATCCTTTTTGGATAAACCCTAATCCAATTCCTAAGGCTAATTCGTTCTCTCCTTTTGCCAATTGCTGATAAAATGCACCAGTAAATAAACCGCCTGTCGTTTGTAAAGAAGCCACACCTGCACCATTTTTATGCAATACTCCACCCCATGCAAAGCGTCCTTTCTTCTGCTGAATATTCAGTCCTGTCGATTGATAGGCTTGTGGAATATTTGCCCATTGGCTTCTGTGTTGGATATTAGCTGTTAATAGCGTCGCTTGATTGCCTGTCGTTGCTGGATTAAAATAATTCTTGAAACTTTGGAAATTAGAAAAATGTAAATCCTGTGCCATTAACCAAAAAGGAAGTAGCAAAAATAAGGATATATATAATATTTTATTTTTCATAATTAAAAAAAATCATAAACGATGAACGATGCCTGTTTACTAACAGATAAAAATTCGCAACACACTCAATATCTTTAAAAGATTATCTAGTTCGTCAAATCCGTTGCCTTCATTCATCCGTTGGAAAAAATAGACCAAAGACTGTTATATCACTAACGCAAAAGTGTGATATGTCCTGATAAATAGGCAGTACTGCCTTCCTCACTATAAGCAATCATATAAGTATAAGTGCCACAACTCACTGCTTGTCCATTACTCCAGCCATTCCAACCATCTGTTTGATTTTGACTAGCAAATAATAAGCCTCCCCATTGGTTATAAACTTGTAAGTTATAACTGCTCAAAGTTGGTCCCCGAACCAAAAACACATCATTAATGCCATCATCATTAGGTGTGAAAGCAGTTGGTATAAATAAATCCATTTTTAAAGCTACTTTGATAAAATTCAATTTGGTAATGGTATCTAAACAACTAGCTTCATTTTCGACGATTAGTTCTACATCGTAAGTACCTGGTTGCTCATATCTATAGCTCGAAAACTTATCCGTAGACCGATTCATCGCTCCATTTTCCATATCTCCAAAATTCCAGGTGCAACTCATTGGATTTCCCCCTAAAACACGGAAAGTAACCATTTCGGAAGGCTGAATAGTCGTTACATCTGCTTCAAAATCAATCCCCTCCTCCTTCAGCATCTGTGTAATTTCAACTGCTTCCGAAAAAACTAATACATCTGTAACGGGGTCAATTACTTGTACTTGATAGAACCCTGGTTCTGTTACCACTAATTCTTGGTCTACTGCCGCCGCTATCGTCCATCCGTCTTTTAACCATTGATTACCAGTAGGGTAATTAGAAATTAAATTGGTATATCCACCAATACAGATAATAGAATCCCCATCAATTGTAATTTCAGCTGCATCTATTTCCACTAATACCGAAATATCAATAGGGTCTGAAACACCACCACATATTCCATTGGATTCCTTTATTTGAACAGAATATTGACCGCCTGTTTTTACCGTAATCGTCTGAGCCGTTTCCCCATTTGACCATAAAAACTCCCCAATTCCATTAGCTATCAAAATGGTAGAATCTCCTTCGTAAAAAGTCAGTGCTCCCACCACCGAAACGGTAGGTTGTTGGCCAGCTATTACTTCAACGGTAATAATATTGGAAGTAATTAAGGTTTCTTCCCAAAAGGCTTCTACTTGGATTTGATGTGCCCCAGCTTCCAAAACTGGAGGAGTAAAAGTAGGCTCTATACTATTTTGTAATAAGATGCCATCTAGATAAAAAGCATAATTGGCAAAGGCATTGGTATTCGCTCTAACGGTAAAATCATCTCCTTGACAAATTTCTTCTTTGCCCGTAATATTTAATAAGGTTAAATTAGGCTTTGATTCCGTCGAAATACTTCTAACCAAATGATTATAGGCATCTCCAATAAATAAACTCCCCGTAATTTTATCCCAAGTAATACTAGTGGCGCCACTAAAAGTAGCCGTTGCCCCTACTCCATCAACTCCTCCAGATGTTAAGGGAGTTCCTGCATAACTAGACACCGTACCATTTGGCTCAATTTTTCGAATTACATAATTATAACCATCTGCGATGTAAATATTATTATCCGCATCTACGGTTAAATCCCACGGATAATTGAACGCAGCTTGGTCACTTGGTCCATCAATTAATCCAACCTCTCCCATTCCAGCAATAGTCGTAACTTCACCCGTTGGCGTTACTTTTCTAATCGTATGATTCCATTCATCAGCTACCAAAATATTTCCGTCATTGTCCATCGTCAATCCATAGGGTCGCCAAAATTGTGCTTCTCGTCCGATGCCATCACTAGCACCTGGGATATAAGGAATTCCTGCAATAGTGGTCACTACTCCTCGATTATCCACTTTACGAATAATATGGGTTAAGTGGTCTGCTACATATAGATTACCAAACGCATCTAATTCAATTCCAGTTGGGTTTCCAAAAGTAGCTGCTAAGCCCTGTGCATTACTAGACCCAAAATTTCCAGTCCCTGCAATCGTCTTTACCGTACCATCTTGTGCGACTCGTCTAATTTTATTATTCTTGGTGTCTGCCACATAAATCACTCCATCTTCTGATGCACAAATACCCCAAGGTTCATTAAATCTAGCCGTTTCTCCTTGTCCATCTTGACTACCACTATAGCCAGCTTTTCCCGCAATAGTAGTGACTATTCCTGTAACAGAAATCTTTCGGATGGTATGGTTGTAGCGGTCTGCAATATAGAGATTACCTGCTCCATCTACGGCTATACCATGGGGATTAAAAAATCGAGAACTCAAAGCTTGACCATCATTAAAACCTGGTGTCTCCAATACCCCTGCAACGGTGCTGACTAGTTGAGCTTTGCTATTGCCGCATAAGAGCAAACTGATATAAATTAGAAGGATTCTTAAATTTGTCATTTCCTAAAATACCTTTGTTATGGTAGTTTAGTTAATGGGAATATTATTCCTATTTCTTAAATCTTTGTTTTTCAACTAGTTACAACATTTTCAAAAAAGGTATTTTCCCATTTTGAGACTAATCTTATTCTTTTGGGAACTTAATCAAGCATTATTAACAGTGATTATGCTGGTTTTTAGCTTACTTATTTATATTTTAAGAGAAACATTGGAACTATTCCTTCCTTAAAGACATTCCCTAATGGACAAACCAACTTTTATGAAATCCATTGTTTACTTATTATTAACAGCTACTTTTTGGGGGTTAAATTTTCATTTTGCTAAACAGATGTTAACTGAAGCTAGTTTTTTAGAAGCTGGCTTTTGGCGATATAGTTTAGGAATTTTGGCGCTTTTAGGGATGAGTCTAAAATCCTTACCCAAATTATCCAATTTTTTAATAGAAAAAAAGGGGTTGTTATTAGTTGGGGTAATTGGTTTATTTGGATTTAATCTTTTATTTTTTCTGGGTTTATTATATACTTCCCCTGTCAATGCCTCTTTAATTGTTAGCTTAAATCCAGCTATGACGCTGTTTTTTTCTCACCTTATTTTACATACTAAAATCACCAAGTCTGAAATTGCAGGTATGCTGATTTCATTAATAGGCGTCATCATTCTATTGACAAAATTTGACCTTAATCGCCTTTTACAATTAGAATTTTCGAGGGGAGATCTATTAATTTTTTTAGCCAACTTAGTTTTTGCCTTACAAAATATTTGGGTCAAACAATATGCTAAAGCTTTCTCTAGCATTCATTTTACCATTTTCACCAATGCTATTTGTTGGCTTTGCTTTTTATTAGTTTTACCATTTGCAGTTCCTACCGTCAGTTTTCACCATAGTCATGATTTTTGGTTATCCGCTTTTGGTATTGGTTGCGTTGGTACTGGGTTGGCTTACCTATTTTGGAATAAAGGAGTTACTGCTATTGGCCCTAGCAAAGCAGGAATATTCATGAATTTTGTTCCGCTTTCTACCGCCATTAGTGCTATTTTTTTACAACAAGCGTTACATCAGTATCACCTAATCAGTGGTGCCATTAT
>JBGCFJ010001141.1:0-4404 GCA_045106885.1 Saprospiraceae bacterium | reverse complement strand
CTACGGAAATATTTTTTAACATGAGCTAAGAAAGGAAGATTCGGGGAATCTTTATTTCTTAGTGAACCGCTTGCGGACGGGATGCTTAAAGTGGAAAAAGAGCCCATCATAAAGTGTCGATTATTTGGTTGTAGGTACTTACTACTCCGTAATCCCTACCAAATCCAAAACAAAAGCATATTCCATAGCTGTTTCCTTAAAACGTTCAAAACGTCCAGAAGCGCCACCATGCCCCGTTTTCATATTGGTATACAATAATAATTGTTTTTTCCCTCGCCTCAATTCCCTTAATTTAGCGACCCATTTAGCAGGTTCCCAATATTGTACTTGCGAATCGTGCAAACCAGTTGTGACCAATAAATTAGGATAAGTTTGTTTGGTTACATTATCATAAGGAGAATAAGACTTGATATAATCGTAATATTCCTTGTTTTTAGGATTGCCCCACTCATTAAATTCTCCTGTAGTCAAAGGAATGCTTTCATCCAGCATGGTCGTGACGACATCCACAAAAGGAACAGCGGCAATAACGCCTTTCCAAAGTTCAGGACGTTGATTGATAATAGCCCCCATTAAAAGCCCACCAGCACTACCACCCATTGCAAATAAGCGTTTTCTACGGGTATAATTTTTAGCCAATAAAAACTCGGCACAATCAATGAAATCGTTAAACGTATTTTTCTTTTTAAGCATTTTTCCATCATCATACCAATGCCGCCCCATTTCTTCGCCGCCTCTAATATGGGCAATAGCATAAACAAAACCTCTATCCAATAAACTCAAGCGAACGGAACTAAAATAAGGCTCCATAGAATGCCCATAAGAACCATAAGCATAGAGCATTAAAGGAGATTTTCCATTTCGCTTAAACCCTTTTTTATAAACAATGGAAATAGGCACTTTTACGCCATCTCTTGCTGTAACAAATTGCCTCTCAGATTTATAATGATTTGCATCAAAACCGCCAAGTACTTCCTGTTGCTTCAGTAAGGTTAATTCCTTAGTGACCATGTTATAGTCAAAGTACGAATTCGGCGTGGTCATGGATGTAAAACCGACTCTTACAATATCAGTATCAACCTCGTAATTAGTCGAGGTTGTTGCCATAAAAGCTTCTTGCCCAAAGTCGATATAATGCTCTGTGGCACCTGACCAAGGCTTAATGCGAATTTGAGAAATTCCATTAATCCGTTCGGATAAGACTAAGTAATCTTTGAAAATATCCATGCCTTCCAATAAAACATCGGTTCTATTGGGGATGACTTCTGTCCAATTTTCCTTTTCAGTAGCCGATTCCGTCGTTTCCATTAAACGAAAATTCTTGGCATCTAAGTTGGTATGTACATAAAATTTATCACCAAAATGACCAATACTATATTCGTGTTTATCTTCTCTTTTTTGGAAAATGCTGAATTCACCATCAGGATTATCCGCTTCCAAAATTCGATATTCGGTAGAAATAGTCATGGCAGCTACAATGACTAAATACTTTTTAGATTTGGTTTTGTAAATCCCTGTTCTAAAAGTCTCATCAGCTTCGTGATAGATTTCCACATCTTCACTAGCTGGTGTACCTAACTTATGTTTAAAAATTTTGAAAGGTCTTAAGGATTCATCTTTGCGGGTATAAAAAACGGTTTTGTTATCATTCGCCCAAATAGCCGAACCTGTTGTGTTTTCTATACGGTCTTCCAAGTATGCTCCCGTTTCCAAGTTTTTAAACCTAAGGGTATAAATTCGACGACTGACGGTATCTTCTCCAAAAGCCAATAATTGGTTATTGGTACTGACACTCGTTCCGCCAACCGCATAATAATCAAAGTCTTTCGCTAAATCATTGACATTGAGCATGATTTCTTCGGCTGCTGCTAAGGTCTCTTTTTTTCTGGCGTGGATAGGATATTCTTTTCCTTCTTCGTATCTAGTAAAGTAAAAATATCCATCTTTTTTATAAGGAACAGACATATCTGTCTGCTTGATTCGTCCGACTATTTCTTTGAAAAGAGAGGCTTGGAAATCGGTTGTGTGTGCCATCACTCCTTCTCGGTACGTATTTTCCGCATTCAGATAATCAATGACATTTTGGTCTTCTCTGTTATTCAACCAATAATAATTATCGATTCTAGTATCACCATGGATACTTAGTTCTTTAGCAATTTTTTTGGCTTTTGGCGCTTTTACTTTTTGGTTCGTAGACATAAATGGCTGCTCTGTTTGAAAATATGGTTCTACAGTGAAAACTATGGGTGAATTAAAAAACTTACCACTCTCTTGAGTCATAACACATTTTAACAACCCATACTTTTTGTCATAGTGCCGAAAATATGAAGTTGCCAAATTATGTATTTTTTAGAGATTATACTAGGAAATAATTTAAAGTATTTAGCGTTTTTTACCTTTTTGATTAGGGCCTCATTCCGTCTCAATTAAGGAAATATTTAATGAAAAAATCAAAAATGGATAAATATTTTCCTTTTTTGATTTTAGATGCAAAAAAAGTTTTGTCAAATACTTTACATATTTTATAAATTATAAATTGATAAAATGCTGGCTAGTAATTAATTTAAATATATTCTATAACAGTAATTTAAAAATATAAATAATTATTATTTAAAAAACTTTAATTTTTAATAAAAACCCCTTATTTTTGTAGTAAGCTAACGATATAGCCTACCACAGACTCAAAACTTATTCGACATCATTTTAAGTCCATTACTATCCACATTTTAAAAATGGCATAGATTTAGTCTTTAAGTTAATCCCCTCACTAAACAGACATCAATAAAGGTTTTAAAGAGAAACAAAGACAAAAGCATAAATTTATTTTAGGCGCTTACACAAAATTTAAAACCAACAAATTGTCGATAATTTAAAATGTCGATAACCGTTAATCTCAACTTCAACCTCAAATTCCCGCCGAAGGTGGTTTAAAATTGAAAATTTGAAATTGAAAATTGAAAATTAAATTTTACTTAGGTATTTATTCAAGGATTTAGAAATAAGTAAACTACGTAAAGGAAAAGCTTAATGCGTAGATTATATTAGAGCGTCAGCTAAAAAACTGATAAATGGTTAGTCGAACGTGTCGGACACCTTTGGAGGTGTCCGACACGTGATTATCAATTTTCAAGCTGACTATCTAATTCTTCTAAAACCTCTAGGACTCAATTTTGAACACATCAATCGATTTAGGTATAGGTAAACTGTTTTACACAATTTATTTAGTTGGTATCTGCCCACTAGTTACTACTTTATAATAAACTACTTTCCTATTAACCTTACTGAATTTACATCTTTACTTTCCATTGCATACACCTAAAATGTACTTAACCATTTATTGGACTTAAGTATTCATTGAATTATTATATCCAAACCATAAGCTTGTACAAGTTAGTCAAATTAGTGTAAACTAAATATAGTACTACGGATGCAAGTAGTTTTTATTATCTCAAATTTTGGGTAAGAAGCTTGATTAGAGTTAGGCCAAAAGTCAGATATTTTAGCCAATCTCCTTTGATGCTTTTTACTTTATACGGAATTAATCCCAGTTGAACATAGTCCTTCGTTAATTTATTTATCCCAAATTCACGATCCGATTATGAGAATTCTTTTGACATTTGCTTTTTTTCTACTCTTTGTAGTAGGAATAAAAGCACAAAGAATCTATGAAGTCACTACGGTTGACGACATAGATGATGGCGTCTGCAATGCTGAGCATTGTAGTCTCCGCGAAGCCATAAATGTTGCTAATGCCGATGGTGTTAACAGCCTTATTTGGTTTAAAATTAATGGTCCTGGTACTAAAGTCATTACTTTAGATACCGAACTTCCTGCTATTTCAGACAGACTGAAAATAGATGGGAATACTTTGGCTAGTAACTTACCGACTACTGGACGGCTTGTCCTTGATGGCAATGGCCTGATTAAGAATGGCTTACACCTTGCAACTAGCAAGGTAGAGATTTATGGTGTACAATTCCAACAATTTTTTTTTTTTTTTTTTTTAATTGAAAGTCCTAATACGTACTTTATCAGTGAGGTCACTCTTGGTAAACGTGAAAAAGGGAACATTTTTATCAAGAATGGAAACGCTGTTAGTGCTAAAAATTTACAAGACTTAGTTTTTCAAGCCAATTATGTTGGTACTAATCTTGGTTTCGAGGAAGGGCTCGGTAATCAAAATGGTATTATTGTCGATAATAGTTGGATTGCTGCTGAAAATTCTTTACTAATTATTGGAGGCGAATCTGATAGATTACAACATAATTATTTTGCTAGTTCTACTCAAGTAGCACTTTCTTTATCTTATCAAGGAATTGCAACAATCGAAGGAAATACCTTTGGAACGGGCAAAATTGGAAATGAAGACTTAGGGAATACCATTGCTGTTCAAACGAAGAACGG
>JBGCFJ010001140.1:0-5570 GCA_045106885.1 Saprospiraceae bacterium | reverse complement strand
TCTAAAGTCATAAACAGGTGCTCCGTCAAATTCCATTTTTCCAGAAAATGGGCCTAAAATAATATCTTTGCCCGTAGTAAGGACATAAGTAATGTTATCCGTATTACAATCTTGTAGACCAAATGTAATAATATCGCTTTGTCCATCGCCTGTACAAACAGTCCTATCAGCACTACTACCATTGGCAACAATATCCCCCAACATAATTTCAGATGCGGCAAAATTTCTAGGGTCATAAATGATGGTGTTCTGTTGCGAGAAATCAATCAATTCAAATGCAATTCTAAATTCAGCGCCTAATGGTAACAAAATGGGTTCTAAATTTAAATCTTGATTCCCATTTTCGATGGTGAATACCGCATCTGGGGCAACAGCTTCAAATAATTCATCCGACACTTCGTTAAATCCATCATATAAAAGCATTACCCTATCTCCTGACACTAAATTCAACCTTTCCTTTTGTCCTTGATTTGGTTCTCCTTCTTCTCTTTGAGGAATGATACTAATAAGTTCATATCCATTTTCTGTTTTCACATAATTAAGATAAACGTCCCTACCAAAAAAATCTTCATCTGGATTTAATATAGCAGGAATAGTTATCGTAGTGATAAACCCGTCTCCTCCTCTAGTAAGATCAGGACAACTAGTACATCCTCCTCCAGTATTAATAGGTAATAATCTACCATCGGATGCTGTCTGTTTAATATTCTGAATATTTACAGGGTGGCCTCCAATACCTAACCATTCTTGATCCCAGTCATATTCAATGAGTAATCGACCATCATTGCTATATCTTAATCTATCGGGTTGTACTGCACCAAGTGTAAGAAAATCATTTTCATCTTCTAAAGCATTCGTTTCAATTAATAAAACTCGGACCGTTTCTAAGTCACTTGGGTCGTTAACTATAACTCGTGCTATTTCTTGGTCATTATTATTTCTAGAACTAGCCATTTCTGTACTTCTGAAATCGCCTTCTTCCCATTCATTGTAATTTGAATTAGGGTCTGCTTCGTCACCACTAGGGGCATCATTATCGGAACTTTGTGCCGTCTCTGTATACTTTTTTATAAAATCTTTGATGGATGGAGAAAAATTTAAACTATTATAAAAATTATTAAAAACAAAGTCCAATCCCTCTTGAGCACCAAATAATTTGTGAGGTACAAAAAGTGATAATCCAGTAGAATTGGGTTGTTGGAAATCTTTTACGGTATATTTGACAGCATCATTAAGGGCATTAATTACCGTATTAGCAGAATTTGTATAACTACTATTAACCGCTTTTAAATTTTCTGCTAGATGCCCAATATCTACAACATCATGATTATTTGCCGCATCTTGACCAGTTGAAGTAGAAGCATAATCTTCTGAACGGGATCTGGCTTGTTGCAAATCTGCTGTTCCATCCGTACCTACAACTGCCAACATTTCATTCACCGCTGTAATCACATTATTAATCTTGGATGTCTCAATAACAGAAAGGGTTACTTGGTTCGTCCCCATATAATTAGCTTGTGCCAAAAAGCCATCTGCGATTACTTTTCCCAAAGTAATTCCGTCCGTAGCCGAACCATTTTCCATTGCTCTAATAATAGGGTCATAATCCCAACCATGCCCTGGTTCTAATTGCTCAGAAGACACAATATAATTAGCAAAAGACTGCATGGCATTATGTACTTCCAGATTTGCCATCAAACAAGCATCAAATCCAAGTATTTCAAATTTATTACCCTGATTAATGAAGCTAGAATTTTGAATCGCTTGTTTTAATTGTGGTATTTTAAAAGATTCATGATTATTATTTGGCAGCTCGTCCCCTCCATATCCTTGAATGTCTGAACCATGATTCCATAGATCTAGTACATACTGTTCTGCGGGGTAATTTGCCGTTGCCCAGTTGATAAATTCAGTTAAATTATTAGGGTCCCCCATTCTGTCATTAGGCGCATTGAATTCAATCGGTACTTGTTGTCCATTTTCAATTTTCCAACGCTTAAGTTCTCGCCAACCATCCTTGTCTGCACCACCTGTCATTACGATTACATTCACATTCTCCGTTGACCCAGTTTGCATCATTTCTATAATATCATTGGTGCCTGCATCTCCATATTGTCCTTGATTTTTTTCGAATCCACCCTCTAAATCAGAACCAAATAAATAGACCATGTAAGTCCATTTTTTTTGTGCTTGTAAATTAACTGTAAAAGTTAAAACAAGCATACTAAAAAGTAAAAATTTTAGTTTACTCATGTTTAAATTGTTCGTACTGCGACCTAGGAATTATACTTATTCGTTTTGTATAATCGTAGTTCGCGGCCGTAATAAAAATAGGTTTATGAAATTGTTTTTTGTTAATTCATTTAGACCTCCGAGCTTATAATAGCTCGGAGGATTTAAACCAAATGGCGGAATTACTTTTATGCAATAGTGCTATGTCTCTAGAATTTCGAGTAATTAAAAAGTAGTTCTCTAAATTTATTGGGTAGACTGAAAAAAATTGATTACCAATGTTTAAAATCAGGCTCAACATTTATTCATTTTCAAATCTACTCATTGAGAACTTAGGCTAGGCGGATAGCCCAGTCAATAATCAGACTTCCCAAGTTGCAAAATTTTGTAAATCAGAACTTTACGAACAGATTCTAATTAGCTTGCACCAATAATTTTTGTGATTTTCGAATACTTGGCGTACTAATGACAACATAGTATAAGCCACTTTTTAAATCACTTGCATTAAAGCTCAATTGCTGATGACCACTATCCAAATTGGTATTATTTTGAATAACCTTAACCATGTTGCCCATAGAACTATGCAAGGTAACAACCGCTTCATTTGGTTCTTCGAGGAATAAATTTACGGTTACCTCCCCTGATGCAGGAGAAGGATATAAAGAAAAATCTAATGTTGTTTGAGGGGTAGCATCAGGCGTGATTTCTATTAAATCATACACTTCTACAAATTCGTCTTCTGTAAGTGTAGTTGCGGTACAACCACCAATTTTTGCTGTAAAATTACTACCTGCTACTGCCATAAAATTAGCATTTAAAGTTACGGAGTTTGTAGCATCCATGACAACCGTCGTGCCACTAGCAACTGTTCCAGTAGAAGTGATGGTATTGCTAGATTGATAGGTATTGCTAGCAATAGGGGTATCATTCAGCGTCAAGGTAGCTACACAATTATTCTGATTGCTAGGTAAAGACAAATAATATAAGCCATTTCCGTGAGTAGCTAAACTAACTTTATTGTCCGCTGTTCTAAGTCGCATATCTACACAAAGCGCATAAGCGATTTCATTAGTACCTATTCGTTCCCAAGCAGTAGTTGCGCCGCTTAAGGTGGTCGTTCCATATAAACCAGTTGAAGTTCCGACCATATATAAAGTAGTATTAGCACCTCCATCCGCAATCATTGCCGACCGAATTGACGCTTTAGCGACTGCACCAGATGCCGCCCCCTCTACTTGTGTCCAAACTACAGGGCTAGCGGTTGCATCAGTCGTATGGTAGATATTAGAGATACCATAATTAGAAAGGACAACCATTAATTCTTTGTCATTATTAGGATTGACAGATACATCAGATACATAGCCTGTTAAACCAGTAGGTGTAATATCTGTAAGTGCTAAACTAGTAGCAAATGCGGGGTCAACAGTTCTATAAACTTTACCCTGATCAGTACCAATATATAATTTTCGATTAGCATCAGAGGCAGTATAGCCACTTCCTCTAGTTAAGCCCATAGTCGTTATGTTATGTCCTGTTTCCATTCCTGTTAAAGTCATATTTTCCCATCCCGTTGCAGCGTTATTGGTAGGATTTTGCGGAACAGTAGATGCAATACGAGTACGATATAAAGAAGATGTTGTAGTAGAAATAGGTCGATCTTGAGCATCCGTTTGAACCCTTGCAGGATAATATAAATGTTCTGTATTATCTCCATCTAATAAAATATAGCCTTTAAAGGGTTGCGTCCCAGCTTGAGGTGTAATATACTCTCCATATCCTCCACCTGTTTCTGAATTGGCACTCGTTCTTCTATAAATAGTCCCATTTTGGATACCAATAATTGCCTTAAAATTGGTGGTATTCGTACCACTAATGATGGCAAATGCAGTTCCATCAGCTCCCCCCAATTCAGTACCATTTGTTGTATTTTCCGCAATAATATTATTCGCATTGTCTTGCGCTGCCCCTCCGACCATATTACTACCTACATTTGGTGTAATATCACCTTGATAAAATTGGTAAGTAATTAATCCTGCATTTCTATTTGTCCAGCTAAAACCACCATTAGTATGTCCGACATCAGTCTCTATTGTATGAGGTACTGGCGCTATAGAAACATCAGCTCGTCGAATCCCCCCATCGTTTGTAGACCATAAAGTATTATCGTCTGTAAACAGTAGATAATGGTGGTCAACATGGACATTAGTTGCAGTTGGATTCCCTTGATCTCCACCAGCAAATTCATAAGTTCCAGTAGTGATGATAGGATTTTGAGCATTGCTACTACTAGTCGTGAATCTATATAATCGTTCCCCACCTATGAAAATTTCATTTTCGTTATTTGGTCGCACTGCAATCGTCAGATTATAACCTTTTTGAGAGTCAAGTTTTAAAGCTGGAGTGGTACAGATACTAATTGCTTCGTCATAATTACCGTCTAGTTTCCTATTAGTGTATCGTCTTAGATAAACATTAGAACTGTCACTATTACAAAAAAAATTTTTACCAGCAATCATAGCATAAACTATATTAGCATTACTTGGAGCAGTTGCTAAAACCACCCTAGTATCGCCTTTAATTAAGCTAGCAAACTTGCTCCAAGAATTTACATCCCCTGTAGTAGAACTATAAATACCATCTTCAGCAACACCTGCATAAAAAGTACCATTTGAAGCCCGAACTATTTCTACTACGTTTAATATATCCCTTTCAAATGGCAATGTTAATACTTTAGTCCAGCTTACCCCTTTATCTGTAGAACGATAGACTCCACCAGAATTACCAGCATAGACATAACCATTCGTGGGGTCAACAATAATGCGATGAATAAAATCCCAATCAGAATCAAATTTCTCCAAAGTTCCAGTAGTACTTGATAATAAGGTCCATGTCAATCCATTATCAGTTGATTTCCAAACACCATTACCCAAATAAGTCGTTTCTTTGACTCTAGCACTATTTCCAATTTGTTCCCCTCCCCCAGCATACCATATATTTTCACTACCTGAACTTTTATCTTGGGCAATGGTCGTTAAATTATGAATTTGTCCAGGTGGTGTAACATTCGTCCAAGTATCACCACCATTAGTTGTTCGAAAAATACCACCAGAAACGCCACCAGAAACACCAATCATCTTATTTCTAGAGTCAAAATCCAATGCTCGAACTCGGCCTCCATAATTACCAGGGCCTCTTGCCTCAGTGGTAATATTAGGTAAAGTAACTGACCTAGCTTTAGCTGAATTTTGTTCTCTTAAGGCCGCCTTATACGCCTCCATTGGAGCAGTTTTAGGAATAAGGTTAGTTTCAGGGTTTTTAAGCATTTGAAAATCATAAGC
>JBGCFJ010000114.1:0-5144 GCA_045106885.1 Saprospiraceae bacterium | reverse complement strand
ATTGGTTCTAAAAAATGGAGACTGCTGGTGAGGACATTTTGTCCGCAACCTCTATACTGCTCGCCTCTGGCGAGCGTTTTAGGTACTAATACTCGCCAGAGGCGAGCTAATATAGGTTGCGGACTGCAAGTCCTCACCAGCCGTCTAAGCTACTTTTAATGTTCCATTAATTTTAATGCGACATTTTGAGATGCACCCGCCTATAGATAGTCAGAAAGGAAACCCTTTATAAAGTTATAATTATTAAAAATGAATGAATTAAATTCCGTTGGTTTTAAGTTACTTTGGTCTCGACTATAAAACGATACTTCCTATGAGATTAGTTGTATGTCTTTTCTTCTTTTTTTGTAGTTTGTCTACCTTTTCTCAGACCTTTCCTTGTGATGGGGATTTACTCTTATCCACCAATTCTAGTGGTGGTTTTACAACTTTATATAGGATAGAATTTGGACCTTTTGGTGTCATATTTTACAATCAAGTCAGCCAATATTCAGGTGGTAATTTTAATGCTTTAGGCTTTAATGTCAAAGATAATTACCTCTATGCGGTCAAGGCCAATAGCAACGAAATTGTACGATTGAAATCAAATAGTAGCTTTGAAGTTATTGGAGAAATGCCTGACCTAGATATATTGACGACAACTGCGGGTGCTTGTACTGCCGATGGATTCTACCTCGTACATGACCAAGTACTAGACCAGATTTTGGTTTTTGATGTGGTGAATAATTTTGCCTTGGTCAATCAAATAGATTTATTTTGGGATACCAATTCCCAAAATAGCGGGCCTTTTACTGCAAGAATAGATGATTTTGCTATAGACCCTACGAATACGACAGTTGCCTATTCTTTTCAAGGTAATTATTTTGATTCTGACTTAGCGCCTGACGCGACCAGAGGGTATTTACTAAGCATTAATTTAGATTTCCAAAGCCCTGATTTAGGAAAAGTAACGCCCATAGCATCGGTGTCAACAGATATTGCACGAAAAATCGGTAGCTTAAAATTTTTAAGAGATGGCAGTTTATTTGGATATGGTAGCACCTCTGGAGATGCTAATAGTTCTCAAAATGAATTGCTAAGCATTGATAAATTTTCTGGTGCCATCACCAAATCTATAAATACGGGGCCTGGTGCTGTTTTTCCTGATGGCTGTTCTTGTCCTTACAATCTTAGTTTTTCAAATTTGGCAGACCCCAATTTTGCACCTTGTACGGACTCGGAGCTAAGCTATTTTTTGACCATTAGTAATCAAACTTTTTACGATATTCCCAATGCATCGGTTATAGACACGTTACCAGAAGGGATGCTTATTTCTAATATTACGGGGAATTTCGATGGTAATCTTGCCGTTGGAACAGGCATCGGTACTAGAATTTTGCGAATAGATAATCTAGAAATTGCTAGTAAATCTGAAATTATTATTGAGTTGAAAACTAGTATTGTGGATTTGCCAACAGGGCTTATATCCAATCAAGCAGTACTGACCAATTTGCCTAATAACTTCAGCCATGATGTATTTTCTGATGACCCCAGTAATCCAAGTATGAATGTGCCGACTACCATATTTTCTGACAATGAAGTATTAGATGAATTCGAAATAAGGATTACGAATCCTATGGACTGTATGGGTTTTTATGAGGGTAGTGTGAGGATTGCTTCTCCTGTTTTTATTCCCAACATTGAATATGAAGTAAAGCTGCGAAACGAGGAATACGAAGAGTTTAGCCAAAATGTATGGATAGATGAACAAAATAGCTTTGTGATAGATAGTTTGCTTCCTGGGGAATATACCTTTTATGGAATTGCGCCAATAAATAGTAGATGTAGCTTTGCGATGAAAGATACGACGGTGACCATCGTAGGACCAAATAATCTGATTCAAGCGGCTATTACGACTAATGCGCCAATATGTGCGGGAGAAAATTTGGCGCTTTCGGCTACTGTCTTTCCACCCGAAGGAACGATAGAATGGACGGGCCCGAGGGGATTTCAATCCACAGATTTAAATATTGTTTTAGATACGGCAACTTCTGCGCAAAGTGGCATTTATGAAATGGTATTCAGTTATGGGGTATGCGAACAAATTCGGGAGATGGAGATTATTGTAAACCCTGATATTGAGGCTGAAATAAACAGCCAAGATGGTTATTGTGAGCGAGATACCATGCGCTTAATTGCGGAAGGAAAGGGAAATCTACAGACCTTTATTTGGACAAATCCAGACGGTAGGCAGTTTAGAGACACCATGATTGAAATTCCTGTTGTCAGTTTAGAGCAAGAAGGATTATACGAATTGGTGCTTGATAATGGGGCTTGTCAAGATACGGTGCGTAAATTTATCAGTTTATTACCAACACCAACGCTAACCTTAGCAAAAGAAGAGCAGTCAAAGTTTTGCCAACCTTTGGTCTTAAACCCAGTGTTAACAGGAGATGTAAATGTAAGCTATGATTGGCAACCGAGTGAGGGTTTGAGTTGTACCGATTGTCCTAATCCGAGTATTGAAAAACCGACCAATTATTATTACCAATTGCAGGTTGAAAATGAATTTGAATGTCGAGATAGTGCGGACATATTTGTTTTTTTAGAACAGGAAGACCTCATTTATTTACCTAATGTATTTAGCCCGAATGGAGATGGAACAAATGATTATTTCCAAATATTTCCAAGCTGTGGGGTAATGGAGATAAACCGTTTTCAGGTATTTAATCGTTTTGGTAGTATGGTTTATGCCTTAGAGTCAGTCCAAGATGTCTCGAATCAAAACTTATTCTGGGATGGTAATTTTAAGGGACGGCAAGCCAATATTGGGGTATATATTTGGTTAATAGAAGTAACGCTGATTGATGGGACAAAGAAAAGTTTAAGAGGAAATGTAACCCTGTTTCGCTAACCATTATTGTAACCCATCTTTAGAGACCGCATAAGTCAAAATGCCATCATTATTTCTCCCTACGATTATTACTTCTTTCTTACCAATAGTCAAATTCATTAATTCCCGAATAGCACCTTTCACAGAAAAACCTGATTGTTCAGCAGTAAGCGGATTAAAATTGCCTTTGCCATCTCCTGTAAGCATTAATCCATAACTCCCAGCATAAATCCCCAATTCTGGTTTGGATTGATAGAAATTACCACCTAACAATAAATCAAGCTGATTATCCTTATTAAAATCTTTCACCAATATCGCATGAGTCGGCGAAAGTTGGGCCTCAACGGGCAATGTTTTTAGGGTAAATGTACCATCGCCATTATTCATAGCAATACTAGTCGAGGTATTTGAAACGGATAATTCAAGGGCGTTTTTAAGTTGTTCAGCCTCAAAAATATCCGCTACTTTCTGACCTTTATAATCTTTATAATACAGGTATTTCTTCTTTAGCGAAGGCATCTGCATGACCAAATCGTGCCGAAGTGCTAAGGGATAACTCTCCCCATTATTATAAATAGAAATAATTTGCTCCGCACTTCTATTTTTATCAAAATCGTTGACGTGCATCGTGATAGGTTCGGTGTCCGAAGCTTTTAATCGACTATTCTTTCCGTGATTGCCGATTACAAAATCAATGAACCCATCTTTATTAAAATCCCCTGATTCGATGGTATTCCAAAAACCAGTAGAATTTTCAATTTTCAATTTAGAATTTTCAATTTTCAATTTTCCATTTTGATGCTCTAGGATTTTGATGGGCATCCAATCGCCTACGATGACTAAATCTTGGTCTTGGTCGTTGTCCGTATCTACCCATATTGCGTCGGTGACCATGCCTACTTGTTGCAAATCGGGTGCTTTTTCTTTGGTTACATTGACAAAATTACCTTTGCCGTCATTTTCTAACAAATAACTAGTGGCAGGATAGCCATATACGCCATTTTTAAGTCTGACGCCCACAAATAAATCTAAGTCTCCATCTTGGTCGAAATCAGCGGCACGCACACAGGAAGTACTTTCTGTACTTTCTTTGACAGGTAGTATTTGCAGTGATTGCGTAAAATTTCCAGCACCATCATTGACATAAAGTCGGTCAATTAACTGGGCATTTCTACCCATAAATTCATTACTACCTTTTGCGACATATAAATCTAAATCCTTATCTCCATCTGCATCAAAAAATAGGGCATCTACATCTTCTGAAGCTCGACTTCGGGTAAATATCTCCTCATTGGTTTTGATAAATTGATTATCCGAGGTTTGTTGAAGGATAATGCTTGCTTGTCCCTTTGCCGCACCAATAAAAATATCTTCCAATCCATCTCCATTAATGTCTCCTTTGGTGATAGCTGGCCCTTCTGCGGAGACCATTTGGTGCAATAATCTATCCCGATTAAAATCACTGTATTTGTTTTCTTTGTGTTGAAATTGGAAGGGGAGGTTTTTGGTGATTTGAGTTAGATGAGTGGGTTGCGGGTTACGAGTTACGGGGTTCGAGTTACGGGTTTCGGGTTGGGCGTCTGATTCAGACAGCAAAAGGCGTTGATTAACAACCACGTCTGTTAATTCAGTATGTTTTCCAGATGGCCAATTAATATGAATTTTATCAACCTTTTGAATAGTGCCTAAACCAAAATTTAAGTTGTAATCCACCCATGACTGAAAGCCTTTGCTGGTAACAAATTTTTGATAAAAAGTTTGCCCATTCGCTTCAATAGTCACTTGTGTACCTAATGCTTTGGTATTGGCTTTTTCGCCAGCCAATTGAAAGCTTAGATAGTTATTTTGTAATAAAGTATTGGCTTTATTTTCGTAAACAAAGGCAGTCATATTGACATTATTGACCACTAAATCTAAGTCTCCGTCATTATCCAAATCTCCATAAGCAGCGCCATTAGAAAAACTAGGTGTAGCCAATCCCCATTCCGTCGTTTTTTTATCAAAGGTTAAATCGCCCTTGTTTTCAAAAACATAATTGGGAATAGGATTAGACGGCATTTGGTCAATTAGTTTTAAGATAGCTCCTTCTTCTCGATTGCGAATAGCGCCTAAAATTTTCGGGTCAGTCGTATAATAATTAATATAATCTTGGTCCATCAAATCTTGGTAAATCCCATTGGTCACATAAATATCTTTGTGTCCATCATTATTCAAATCCGCCATTAATGCACTCCAACTCCAATCAGTTGCGTGTACACCTGCCAATCGTCCA
>JBGCFJ010001139.1:0-15461 GCA_045106885.1 Saprospiraceae bacterium | reverse complement strand
CATGACCTCACTTCTAATTGAATTATGTCCCGCCAAATAACCAATATTATAACCAATGCCTTCTTTTTCTAAGTCATCCAAATAAGTACCCAAAGGCAAAGGACAAGAACCATCTGGCCCACCTAAGGCCGTTGTTACGCCTTGTCGAATATGACTTTCTGCCTGTGGAAAAAGCGGCAAAGGTTCTAAATGGGTATGGACATCTACAAAACCTGGGCTAACGGCTAATCCATTGGCATCAATCTCTTTTTTTGTTTCTCCAGTGATTTTTGTTTGAATGGTTACTATTTTATCGCCTTTTATACCAATATCTCCTTTAATGCCCGCCTTGCCCAAACCATCATAAATCAGCCCATTTCTAATCACCAAATCATAAACAAAGTTTTGGTCAGCCATCAACCAAGCTTCATTAAAATGGGCATAATAAATACCTCCACTATTCCCATGTTCATACAACAAACCAATCTGGTTATCTGCTTGAATAACTAAATCAGAATAAGCCGATTCACCCGACCGAATTTCTCTTTGAATCAACCACGTTTTGCCATCATCAAAACTTGCTCGAACGGTCATTTTTTCTCGTCGTTTAGTGCTATTGGGGTTAGAAAATAAGATAATATTTTCTCCTTCTTTATTTTTGAAATCAATAATACTCGCTTGGCAAACAGGAGATGGCAACTGTTCATCTAAATAAGTTTTATCCCAACTATGACCACCATCCGAACTAATCGCTACAATCCGTTTTTTACTCTCCCCATTTTGTTGCCGCACATTTTGCATCACTCGCCCGTCCGATAGTTCAACGGCAATTGCCTCATTAGAACTAGGTAAATCCACAGGGTCACTTATTTGCCAAGTTTTACCGTGGTCGTCCGAATAAAAAGCCTGCGCTCGGTTATCATTAAATCTTGCTTTCGGTGTGCCTTGTGAATGATTGGAAGCAATATACAATCGACCAGAATATTGTCCTTTGGTCAATTGTAGGGCATGACCTGGCGTACAAGCGTGGGTTCGCCAATCTTCTTTGAAATTATAAGCTGGATTTTTGTCAGGCTGATTAACTTTATGGACATATTGAGTGATATTCGTTGGACTCGACCAAGTTTGCCCATTATCAATAGAAGTGATGTATAAAACTTCTCTTAAACCTTTGCCTTTTCTGATGGCATGTTCAGAAGCATCGCCAATATTATAAAACAAAAAAATACGCCCATTTGGATATTTGGGGTCTAAAAAATCTACGACAGGTGCGGGATTTCCAGCTTGTAATTGACCATTCTTGGCAACTACACTTAATGCACTCCAAGTCAAGCCATTATCTGTACTCTTTTTAAGAATGATTTCCACATCCCCAAAATCATTACAGCCTTTTACTCGACCTTCTGCAAAGGCTAATAAATCACCATTGGGTGCGGTAATAATCGCAGGAATTCGGTAGCATTTATAGCCATCTGTTCCGTTAGTGAAAAGAGCTTGTTCTTGGAAGATTTGTTGGTCTTGACCAAAGGAAGGAATGGAAAGGAATATTAGCCAACTAAATACCCAATAATAATAATTCAATAATTTAGACATCATTTTTCGTTTTATTTAGAACAAGTTTACGAAAAGTTAGGTTAATTTTGTAATTCTTAATAAGTGCTGTACGAAGTTTTTCTTTTGACGCTGATTTCGCTGTTTGAAATTATGATTAGTTATGTTTGTTTACCCAAATTTATGTCTTAGGCTATCAACACATAATCAATCATAGAAATCAGTGAAATCAGCGTCAAAAATCATACATAGTTAAAACTTCGTACCACATTTATGTTTAATCATTCGCAGAAAGATTTTCGCTAGGCATCAAGGAGACAATGACTAATGACTCAGTGGCTAATGACCTAATGACACCTTCTAAATCACCGACAAACCCATCATAATGAGGTCCAGATTAAATACATTTTATACCATTTGCTTTGTTTATGCCTTCCTAGATATTTACACTTTTTTTGGTTTAAAATCGCTCATCAAAAGCAAAACGCAACAGGTTGTTTTTTCCGTTGCCTATTGGCTATTGAGTGCTTTTATTTACTATAGTTTTTATAAATTTCACGAAGCCTTTATCGGTGGTCGATTTTTTAGTAGTACGGATGCCAACCTTTATTTAGGCATTATTTTAACCGCTATTGCCACGAAATTAGTTTTTGTCGTCTTCCTATTACCCCAAGATATAGGGCGTTTTTTTTATGGTATGGGCAATTTTCTATATACGTTCTTTTCGGGTAAAGATTTTCCTGATGAACATAAAACCTTCCCTAGTCGTCGTCGTTTTCTAACCTTAGCCGCTACCGGATTAGCGGCTATTCCATTCTCTACGATGTTTTATGGTCTGACCAAAGGAAAATATGCCTACACCGTCAATAGCGTTAAATTAGCATTTGCTGATTTACCCGCTGCTTTTGATGGATTCAAAATCGTACAAATATCAGATATTCATGCAGGTAGTTTGGATAGTATTTCGAGTGTTGCCAAAGGCGTTGAAATGATTAATAAAGAAGCAGGAGATATTGTCGTTTTTACTGGCGATTTGGTCAATTCCGATAAAGATGAAGTGAATGATTATATCGACGTTTTTAAAGCCATTCAAGCCAAATCAGGCAAATTTTCGGTCTTAGGCAATCACGATTATTATGGGGTACCAGATGGTACTGCCAATCAAAAAGCGTATTGGGCAGATTTCTATAAAAAATATGAAGCAATGGGCTTTCAATTGCTCAATAACGACAATCAAATCATTGAAAAAGACGGGCAACGGCTTTGTTTATTAGGCGTCGAAAATTGGGGACGGGCTAGGTATTTTCCCAAAAAAGGAGATTTAAACAAAGCCTTAAATAATACAACGCCCGATGATTTTTGTGTCTTGCTTTCTCATGATCCAACGCATTGGGATGATAAAGTCATTCCGCACCAAAAACATATTCACCTCACCTTAAGTGGGCATACGCATGGTTTTCAATTTGGGATTAATATGCCTGGTTTTAAATGGTCTCCTGCACAATATCGCTACGATAAATGGATGGGGCTTTATGAGGAAGCTAAGCAGTATTTATATGTGAATCGGGGTTTTGGTTTTTTGACTTTTCCTGGGCGGATTGGGATGTGGCCTGAGATTACGGTTATTGAGTTGGAGCGGGAGGTTTAAATAGCTAATAATAACTCTACTTTGTCAGATTAAAATATTATTCTGTTTAGCGCCTTTTTCTTCGATGGCTTCTCCTTGAAAATGATTTTTCAGAACCAAATTTAATTTGATTTAGAAAGCCTTTTCAAAACAAAAAAATAAAATGACAAAGTAGAGATAACAACAGTAAATAAGTGGTCAATACATCACTATACCAAAACGGCTACCTGTCTAAGATTGGACATTTTCGACAACAGCGAATCTATATTCGCTGCTCCAAGCGTCAGAAAATATAGATTTTCCGTTGTCTGTCCTAAACTTGAGTCTCCAACTTTAAACGGGTAGCCACAAAAATATTAGTCTTTTTGAAAACAAGGTAATTGTGGAAAATAACCGCCTTATACTACTCAAAATAAGGTAAAAAAGGCTCATTCTCTGCTTGTTTTAAATCGATAACCTACAAAATAATCACTATATAATAGCAATTAAACACTTAATAATGCTTTCTGTGTTATAGAAAAGTGTATCTCAATATATATGGTATATCTTTTGAAGTAGATACTCTACGATATCCTAGGCATGATGCAGGCCAACATTAGCAATTACCAATACCTGTCTAATCTAAGGATAATCACTATTCCCAATAAATTAGTAAAAGATTTAGGTAAACATTTCTATTCTCCTTTTTTAATAAAATTGCTAGTGGTTCAAGTCATAAGTAATTGATAGTTTAATCGAGTGTATTTTTTCGTTAGGCAAGATGAGCAAACACCGTTTGTGAACCGTTTACGGATGGGGTCGCTTTTGAGAATAGCCGTGATATTTGAGAAAAAAATAACATGAGCAAACACCGTTTGTGAACCGCACAGCGGGTGGGATGCTAACGGAAAAAGACGCCAATTTAACCTGTCAAGGATTTATGTCTTGAACCACTAGAGGAAGAAATTGCATCTAAATTCCAATCAAATCAAGACTTACTTATTTCATAAACTATACTAATGAGAGATGATTAAAAAACTACTTGGAGCATTATTCCTGCTGCTTTCCACGATAACTTGTTTAACGGGACAAGCTAATTATGAACTACAATTAATCTTTAATAATATTGATTGTCAAACAAATACTGTTTGCTATGACGTACAATTACGTAGTAGTGATGGCAATAACTGGACCTTAGCAGGGCAAAATTATCGACTCTATTATGATGCCGCTTTGGGCGCTTACCAATCAGGAACTTCCCTACTAGGTGCTGATTATCAAAATTTCACATTAGTTCAAAATATTCAAGGCCTCAATACTACAGGAACAGGAAGTTTAGCCTTTGAAGATTCCCTTAGTTTTCTCAATTATTCCATTGATTTAAATAATATCAGTACTGGTGGAACTACTTTACCTACGGATGGGTCTTGGTTGACGACTTCTCAACTTTGTTTTGCGATAGCAACCGACTTATTAAATACCCCAAGTAGTTGTTTTGAGGCCGTTTGGGGTAGAGTCGGTTTAACCGATCCTTACGCTACTTCTTTTGTAGAAATTTCTGAATGGGTTCAAACTGGCGTTACCCAAATGGCAACGGGAAGTATGTATAATGATTTAGATAGTTCAGATAGCGAAGGTGCTTGTTTTGCCAATAGTTGCACAGGATTGAGTAATTATGAGCTACAATTGGCTTTAAATAATGTTGATTGTCAAACAAATACCGTTTGTTATGATGTGCAATTGCGCAGTAGTGATGGCAATAACTGGACATTGGCAGGACAAAATTATCGACTCTATTACGATGCCGCTTTGGGCGCTTACCAATCAGGATCTTCCCTTTTAGGAAATACGGATTATGGCAATTTTATTTTAAATCAAGATCTTCAAGGCATCAATACGACAGGAACAGGAAGTTTAGCCTTTGAAGACTCCCTTAGTTTTCTCAATTATTCCATTGATTTAAATAATATAAATACTGGTGGAACGACCTTACCTACTGATGGGTCTTGGTTGACAACTTCTCAACTTTGTTTTACGGTAACAGCCGACTTATTAAACACCCCCAGTAATTGTTTTGAGGCCGTTTGGGGTAGAATGAATTTAACCGATCCTTACGCTACTTCTTTTGTAGAAATTTCTGAATGGGTTCAAGACGGCGTTACCCAAATGGCAGCGGGAACTGTTTATAATGATTTGGAAAGTGCTGATGGACAGACCGCTTGTTTAGTAGATTTGTGCATTTATGATTATGGCGATTTACCTGACACTAGCAATATTACCGCAGCAAATGAATACCAAACATTAGCCGCAAATAATGGACCTGTTCATTTAATTACCCCAGGATTATCTCTTGGTCTTCTTATTGACCATGAATCTGATGGACAACCTACTACAGATGCATCTGGAGATGAGCAAGACGAGGATGGTTTAACTCTTTTCACTACATTAAATATTAGCTCTGGTAGTACTTTTAGACTTCCATTAAATTATCTAAATACAACAGGAAACACTGCACATATAGAAGCATGGGTTGATTGGAATGGAGATGGTGATTTTGATATGACAGACGAGATGGTACTAGATGTTGCTGATCCAAATCAAGGTTTGTTTAATTACCTAGAGATAAATGTGCCTACCGATGCCATAACCGAACAATTTTTGGGGCTACGTATTCGACTAAGCCATCAAGATAATATGACTCCTTATGGTTTGCAACAAAGTGGAGAAATAGAAGATTATTTAATTATGATTAAATGTAGTGAGGTTTGTTTACCTATTATTAGTTTGATGAAAAGAGGAGATTAAAATCGGTTCTCCGATGCAGTGGGCAGTCAGCAGTGACAGTAGGCAGTAAAGCCTTAATTTTCAATACTAAATTTTTGCCTAAACACAGTTATTTTAACAGGTTCGTCTCTGACAAATCCAATTCGGAAAATAGCGCCTGACGGTGATTTAATACCAACTATTATACCCCTCCACCAATCAAAAAAGGCATCTCCAAACGGAGATGCCTTAATTTTTTCATCATAACTGAATAGACATAGACTAGAAGCCTATGCTATATAGGCTATTGATATTCTTCAATATCTTCAAACTGTGCGGCACGCGCCTGACTTGCATCATGTTGTGCTTGAGTCGTCACCCACAGGTCTTTGTAATGTTTCATTCCTGTACCAGCAGGAATTTTCTTACCAACAATAACGTTTTCTTTCAATCCTTCTAAGAAATCACGCTTCGCACCAATGGCAGCAGTACTTAGTACTTTTGTTGTTTCCTGGAACGATGCCGCAGAAATCCAACTTGCTACCCCTAAGGAAGACTTTGTGATACCTTGTAATAAAGGACTAGAAGTGGCAGGAATTGCGTCTCTAAATTTACAGATAGAACGGTCATTACGCTTCAAGTAAGAATTTTCTTCTCTAATTTGACGTAAAGTAACTAACTGTCCTGGACGTAATTTGCTTGAATCACCGTTATTCGTGATAAATTTCTTATCAAAAATCCAGTCATTCTGTGCTAAGAAATCATATTTCTCAACTGCTTCTCCTTCTAAGAAAGTCGTATCACCAGCATCTTCGATTTGTACTCTACGCATCATCTGACGCACGATTACTTCGATGTGCTTATCATTAATAGTAATACCCTGAGAACGATAGACTTCTTGTACACCGTTCACTAAGTAATACTGTACCGCAAAAGGTCCTTTAATTTGTAGGATGTCTCTTGGTGCAGTAGAACCATCAGATAATTGAGTACCAGCTCTAACGAAGTCACCTTCCTGAACTAAGATATGCTTAGATAAACCAACTAGGTATTTTCTTCTCTGCTCATCTTTCGAGGTTACAATAACCTCTCTATTACCTCGCTTGATTTTACCAAAAGCAACAACGCCATCAATTTCAGAAGTTACCGCAGGATTAGATGGGTTTCTAGCTTCGAATAACTCTGTTACCCGTGGCAAACCACCCGTAATATCCTGAATCTTACCTAATTGTCTAGGAATCTTCACAATTCTAGCTCCCGCTTTTACTTCCGCACCATCTTCGATAGAAATATAAGCACCCACTGGTAAGTTATAATTTCTTAACTCTTCACCAGCTGGAGAAATAATTTTAATGGTTGGGATAACTCGCTTATTCTTAGATTCAATGATTACTTTCTCAGAGAAACCAGTCTGTGCATCACTTTCTGAACGGAAAGTTTTTCCTTCAATAATCGAATCATATCGAACGATACCCGTAAATTCAGAAATAATTACGTTATTAAATGGATCCCATTCACAAATCTTATCTCCCTTCTTAATCATTTGTCCATCTTCTACAGCAATCGTAGAACCATAAGTAATAAAGTGAGAAGAATATTGACGCTTAGTTTTTGGGTCAACAATTCTAACTTCACCTGTTCTTGCTAATACAACATTTGATCGCTTACCATCATCATCAATATATTCCGTCGTTCTCATACTATCAAATTCAACTTTACCGTCGAATTTAGATAATAAACTAGACTCCGTCTTAGATACTGATGCTGTACCACCCACGTGGAAAGTACGTAAGGTCAACTGTGTACCAGGTTCTCCAATAGATTGTGCAGCGATAATACCAACTGCATCTCCCATTTCTGCGATTCTACCTGTTGCTAAGTTCTTACCGTAGCATTTTCTACAAACACCACGCTTCACACTACAAGTCAAAACAGAACGGATAGTGACCATTTCAATCCCTTCATCATCAATATATTTAGCAGTATCCATCGTAATGTAATCTGCCGCATTTAAGATGATTTCATCCGTAACAGGATGCTTTATCTCATGCAATGTATAACGACCTTCGATTCTATCCGCTAATGATTGAATGATTTTTTCATTCTCTTTCAAAGCGAAAGTATCAATTCCTCTTAATGTTTCACAATCTTCTTCCTTCACTACTACATCTTGTGCAACATCCACCAATCTTCTGGTCAAATAACCTGCATCTGCTGTTTTCAATGCGGTATCTGCCAAACCTTTTCTCGCACCGTGAGTAGAGATAAAGTACTCTAATACAGACAATCCATCCACGAAGTTAGATAAGATTGGGTTTTCAATAATCGCCCCACCTGTATCACCAGATTTTCTCGGTTTCGCCATCAACCCTCTCAGTCCACATAACTGCTTAATTTGTTGTCTAGAACCCCGTGCTCCAGAGTCCAACATCATCCAAACCGAGTTAAATCCATCTTTATGCGTTGCTAACTCATCCATTAATTTGGTCGTGATGTCATTATCACCTGTTGTCCAAATATCAATGATTTTGTTATACCGTTCATTATTCGTAATTAATCCCATCTCGTAATTACTCCATACTTCCTCTACTTCTTCTTGAGATTCAGATAAAACTCTTGCTTTATTCGAAGGCGTAATCAAATCCCCTAAGTTAAAAGACAATCCTCCTTTGAAAGCCCAAAGGAATCCTAATTCCTTAATTGCATCCAAAAATAATGCAGTTTCACCAAAATCTGCTCTTCTAATAATTCGAGCGATTACTTTTTTCAAAGCACGCTTAGTCAATAATTCGTTGATAAAAGGAATATTTCCAGCAGGAACAACAGAGTTAAATAAAACTCTACCACAAGTCGTTTTGACTCGTTTCTTCACTAAATTCCCTTCCTCATCTTCAAAGTTATTTACCCGAACCGTTACAGATGCGTGTAAATCCAATGCGCCTTCATTATAAGCAATCATTACCTCTTCTGGAGAATAATAAGTACCACCTGCGCCCTTAATTTTCCCTTCTGTTCTTTCCTTAGTAATGTAGTAAAGGCCCAAGACCATATCCTGAGATGGTAGCAAAATTGGCGAACCATCCTGAGGATTAAACATATTATGCGCAGATAACATCAATACCTGAGCTTCCAAGATTGCTGCTTGGCTCAAAGGTACGTGTACTGCCATCTGATCCCCATCAAAATCCGCGTTAAAGGCACCACAAACTAATGGGTGTAACTGAATCGCTTTTCCTTCTACCAAAGTAGGTTGGAAAGATTGGATAGATAAACGGTGCAGCGTAGGCGCACGGTTTAACATGATTGGGTGACCTTTTAGAATATTTTCTAAGATTTCCCAAATCACAGGGTCTTTTCTATCTACTAATTTCTTAGCAGATTTTACCGTTTTCACGATACCTCTTTCTATCAATTTACGGATAACAAAAGGCTTAAATAGCTCCGATGCCATTCCTTTTGGTAAACCACATTCGTGTAATTTCAACGAAGGTCCTACCACGATTACAGAACGACCAGAATAATCCACCCGTTTACCCAATAAGTTTTGACGGAAACGACCTTGCTTACCTTTAAGAATATCACTCAAAGATTTTAAAGCCCGTCCACCTTCTGCTTTTACAGCATTTGACTTACGAGAGTTATCGAATAGGGAATCTACCGCTTCTTGCAACATCCGCTTCTCATTACGCAAGATTACCTCTGGCGCTTTGATTTCTAACAAACGCTTCAAACGGTTATTTCTAATGATTACCCGACGGTATAAATCATTCAAATCCGAACTAGCGAAACGACCACCATCTAATGGTACCAATGGACGCAATTCAGGTGGAACAACTGGCAGGTACTGAATCACCGCCCATTCTGGTCGGTTATCAATTCTTGTTTGTCCATCTCTAAATGCTTCCACGACTCTCAAACGCTTTAAAGCCTCAGACTTACGTTGTTGAGAAGTTTCATTCGTTGCTTGGTGTCTTAAATCATAAGACAATTGGTCTAAATCCAATCGCATTAATAATTCCTTCACCGCACTAGCGCCCATCAAAGCAATAAACTTATCTGGATGCTCATTATCTAAGCCTTGGTTTTCAGCAGGCAAAGAATCTAAATGCTCTAAATATTCTTCCTCCGTCAATAAGTCCATCTTACTCAATGCCGACTCTTTCACTCCTGGCTGGACCACAATATATCGCTCGTAGTAGATGATTGTCTCTAATTTCTTAGAAGACAAACCTAAAAGGTAACCAATCTTATTTGGTAATGATTTAAAGAACCAGATATGCACAACAGGCACCACCAATTTGATGTGTCCCATCCGCTCTCTACGTACTTTCTTTTCTGTTACCTCTACCCCACAACGGTCACAAACAATACCCTTATATCGGATACGCTTATACTTCCCACAGTAACATTCGTAATCCTTTACAGGACCGAAAATACGTTCACAAAACAAACCATCTCTTTCTGGCTTATAAGAACGGTAGTTAATGGTTTCAGGCTTTAATACCTCTCCATAAGACCGCTCTAAAATATCATCTGTCGAAGACAAGCTAATAGTGATGCTTTCAAAACGCTTTTGCTCCGCTCTATTAAAATTCTTTCTAAATGCCATTTATTGTCGGTTGGCGGGTTGCTAGTTGCAGGTTGCGGGTTTTGCTCCGAACCAGCTTCCGAAATCCGCTGATTAATTAATGGTTTATTATTCGATGGTAACGGGTTTCAGATATCAGGTCTCAGGTTAGACGTTTGCCCTACCTGACACCTGATACCCAATACCTGACACCTCTTATTCAAACTTAATATCCAAAGCCAAACCTCTCAATTCATGTACTAATACATTGAAAGATTCTGGAATATTTGGAATTGGAAGATTATCGCCTTTTACGATTGCTTCGTAAGCCTTCGCCCGACCGTTAATGTCATCCGACTTAATGGTCAATAGCTCTTGTAGGATACTAGCTGCACCGAATGCCTCTAATGCCCACACCTCCATCTCACCAAAACGCTGACCACCAAATTGAGCTTTACCACCCAATGGTTGTTGTGTAATCAACGAGTATGGTCCAATAGAACGAGCGTGCATCTTATCATCTACCATGTGCGACAGTTTCAACATGTAGATTACCCCAACCGTTGCTTGCTGGTGGAATCTATCCCCTGTTTCCCCATCGTACAAGTAAGCCTGCCCTAAAGAAGGTAAATCTACTTGTTGGATGTACTCTTCGATTTCATCCATGCTTGCTCCATCAAAAATTGGTGTTGCAAACTTGCAATTCAATCGCTCTCCAGCCCAACCTAATACCGTTTCGAAAATCTGTCCCAAGTTCATCCGAGAAGGTACACCTAATGGGTTCAATACAATATCAACTGGCGTACCATCAGGTAAGAATGGCATATCCTCTTGTCTTACGATTCTGGATACAATTCCTTTATTACCATGACGTCCAGCTAACTTATCTCCCACTTTTAACTTACGCTTCTTTGCTAAGTAAACTTTCGCTAATTTCAATACACCTGCTGGTAATTCATCCCCAATAGAGATATTGAATTTCTCCCGCTTGTATTTACCTACTTCTTCGTTTAACTTGATGTTGTAATTATGTAATAATTCCGCAATCAACTTATTGGCATGCTCGTCGTCTGTCCAGTTGCTATAATCAACAGTAGTGTAATCAATTTCTTTTAGTAATGCCTGAGAGTATCTTGTTCCACTAGGAATCAATGTTTCGTTATAAACACTTCTTACCTTCTTAGCTACTTTTTCTTTCACTAAGACCAACAATTTATCGACCAAAATGGTCTTTAATTCGTTGACGGTAATTGCATGCTGATCTTCCAGCTTCATCAACAACTCTTTCTCTTGCGACTTCTGTACTTTATCTTTCTTCGCTCTAGCGAATAATTGCTTATTGATAATGATACCTTTAGTAGAAGGTGGTGCTTTCAAAGAAGCATCTTTTACATCACCCGCCTTATCACCGAAGATAGCCCTCAATAATTTCTCTTCAGGAGTAGGGTCAGACTCTCCTTTCGGAGTAATCTTAACAATTAAAATCTCTCCTTCTTTCCCCCAAGCACCAATTCTAATGATACCATTCTCATCCAAATCCTTCGTAGAATCTTCACTAACGTTTGGAATATCGTTGGTCAATTCTTCCTCTCCTATTTTAGTATCTCGAACATCTAATTCAAAGTGCTCAATGTGTAAAGAAGTAAAGACATCATCTTTTACAACTCTTTCAGATAATACAATCGCATCCTCAAAGTTGTATCCTTTCCAAGGCATGAAGGCCACTTTTAGGTTCTGGCCGATTGCCAATTCACCTAACTGTGTTCCATAACCATCACAAAGAATCATTCCCTTATGTACTCTGTCGCCCTTTCTTACGATAGGCTTCAAGTTGATACAAGTTCCCTGATTCGTTCTACGGAATTTGACTAACTTATAAGATTTACGGTTGTCTTCAAAAGAAATCAACTTTTGCTCTTCTGTTCTATCATATCGGATAACTACTTCCGTAGCATCTACATATTCTACAACACCAGCGCCTTCAGCGTTGATTAACATCCGAGAATCACGTGCCACTTTTCCTTCCAAACCAGTACCAACGATTGGCGAATCTGGTCGCAATAAAGGAACGGCTTGACGCTGCATGTTAGATCCCATCAAGGCACGGTTCGCATCATCGTTTTCTAAGAAAGGAATCATTGATGCAGACACCCCAACAATTTGGTTAGGCGCAACATCCATATATTCAATCTCTGACGGCCCTAATACCGGGAAATCACCGTGTTCTCTACACTTAATTCTATCCGTAATAAAAGCACCTTGCTCATTTAATGGTGCATTTGCTTGTGCTACTTTCGCAAAATCTTCTCCTTCCGCAGACAAATATTTAGGCTCTACCGCATAATTTACTGCACCATCTTTCACTTCTCTATATGGTGTTTCTAAGAAGCCCATTCTATTTACTTTCGCAAATACACAAAGCGTAGAAATCAATCCAATATTCGGTCCTTCCGGTGTCTCAATTGTACATAATCGACCGTAGTGAGAATAGTGAACATCCCGAACCTCAAAACCCGCTCTTTCTCTCGATAAACCACCTGGCCCTAGTGCCGAAATTCTTCTTTTGTGCGTAATCTCAGATAATGGATTCGTTTGATCCAAGAATTGAGATAATTGACTCGTTCCGAAGAAGGAGTTAATCACAGAAGAAAGGGTTCTAGCGTTAATCAAGTCAATTGGTGTAAAGACTTCATTATCCCGCACGTTCATTCTTTCCCGAATCGTTCTAGCCATCCGTGCCAAACCAACACCAAATTGAGCGTATAATTGCTCCCCTACCGTTCTTACTCTACGATTAGATAAGTGGTCAATATCATCAATTTCAGCTCTTTGGTTCATTAATTTCACCAAGTACTGAACGATTTTGATTATATCTTCCTTTGTTAAAACTAAGACTTCTTTATCGATGTCTTGCTCTAACTTACGGTTGATTTTGTATCGACCAACTTCTCCTAAGTTATATCGCTTATCAGAGAAGAATAATTTATCAATAATACCTCTCGCCGTATCATCATCCGGTGGATCTGTACCTCTTAATTGACGGTAGATATGTTGAACCGCTTCAATTTCAGAACTCGCTGGATCTTTCTGAAGCGTATTATAAATAATTGAGTAATCTTCCTCAATATCATCTTTCTGCAAAATGATTGTTTCTGCATCAGAATCTAGGATTTGCTCAATATTATTTTCATCTAAAACGACATCCCGTTCTAAGATAATTTCGTTCCGCTCAATCGTTACAACCTCTCCTGTATCTTCATCCACAAAATCCTCTGTCCAAGAACGTAGTACCCGAGCTGCTAATTTACGACCAACAGACATTTCTAACATATCTCTGTTTGCAGGCACTTCGTCCGCCAAACCAAAAATATCAAGAATAGCTCTATCCGTATCATAACCAATAGCTCTTAAAAGCGTCGTTACAGGGAATTTTTTCTTACGGTCAATATAAGCATACATTACTGTATTAATGTCCGTAGCAAATTCCATCCAAGCGCCCTTAAAAGGAATAACTCTGGCAGAATAGATTTTTGTTCCATTAGGGTGGAAACTTTGCCCAAAGAATACACCAGGTGAACGGTGCAACTGTGTAACAATTACTCTTTCCGCACCATTAATAACGAATGTCCCTTTTGGGGTCATGTACGGGATATTTCCTAAGAAAACGTCCTGAACAATCGTCTGGAAATCGAGGTGTTCTTCGTCATTACAAGAAAGTCGCAACTTTGCTTTTAATGGTACACTATACGTCAACCCTCTATGCATACATTCTTCAATGCTGTATCTAGGTGGGTCGATAAAGTAATCGAGAAACTCTAAGACGAAGATATTTCTTGCATCTGTAATCGGGAAATTTTCCTGAAATACGCGGAATAAGCCTTCATTCGTCCGATTTTCTGGTGTTGTTTCTAATTGAAAAAATTCCTGGAATCCTTTCAATTGAATCTCCAACAAATCGGGATACGAATCTGGTAATTTAATCTTACCAAAACTAATCCTACGCTCTTCAGCTGTTTTTTTTGCAGCTTCTACTGTCATAAGAAACACCTGTTTATGATGGTGATGAAAAGTTGTGAGAAGTGAGAAGTCAGACCGTTATTTTTGATAACTGTCAGAAGTCAGATTCAAGAATGTTTTAATTCTTACTAATCTGACTTCTGACAGAAAATTTCAATTTTCGGTCTGGCATCTGACATCTTGTTAAATCAAAAAATATTTTAAAAAAAATTGAATTAATAGTTGATAATTTCAATTTTTTTAGACAATCTTGGAGTATGTTTTTGACAACCTTTGCAATTATATTTTGGAAAAATGTTTCCTTTTTTTGCAAAAAAATTGTTTTTCAATAAACTCACCAAATAGTCTATTTCTGGCTTACTTTTTGAGTCTTTCTATATCATCACCTTATTGATGAAAATATGGAGCCTTTCTCCATGGTGAATTATCGCTAACTTTTTTTCAAATAAAAAAGTTCCTAAAATAATCGAAGCTCCTAAAATAGCTATAGTCTAAATTAATTACTCCGAATAATCCTTTTATTTCCTTACATACCTATACGACAATAGGCCTAGACAGATGGTTCTCTCTCTAAGCCTCAAGCTTGCTTACCATTTATAAAAGGGTAGCCGTTTTTGGCATATTTTAATGAATGGTTTTTATTATTTAAACAATACCCAAATTCAAAATTAATTTTAAGTCCGATTTGAATTGGTGTTAGGTTTGCTAACGTTTGCTTAAATACTCATTGGTATAAAATATTTGAAAGTCAATAATCAATAGTTAATTTGCGTTATGCGAATTAAGATTTTAGTGTTTTCTGACTATCAACTAAGAAAAAAAGGTTGGTGACTTTTAGTGACGACGCAGGAATAAATTGAGCCATATTACTTGTTCTTATTTACTTCTAAGAAATCTTAAAAAAGCCTTATGTAGCAAAGGCTATATGCAGTTTTTAAAGAATCCTTAGAAGAAAAAATAACTGCGTACTCTGGCACA
>JBGCFJ010001138.1:0-7112 GCA_045106885.1 Saprospiraceae bacterium | reverse complement strand
AAAACTAAAAAATCAAAACCCGCCGAGTATAAACCCCCTTATTCGTATACAAACTAAGAAAATACAAACCACCTTCTAAACGGTCTCGATTTAAAAGTACCTCAAAATAATTATTGTTTTTATCTTGATTCGGCATTAATTAGATTATTATTCAATTTACTTTTTTCTTCACAAGTCTCACAATCAGCATATATAGTACAATTGGTCCAGACGCTACAACCTGCATATTTATCTATTTGTACATGGACTTTGGGGCGATTGAAATAGCAATTCAAAAAAAGATTTTGATGTCCTCCTCCGTCTCGTTTGAATCTTACGCCTATACCAGCATCATTGATGGTACAATTAATAAAGGAGTTTTTATTAGCGCCTTCTCGAATAGCCAAGGCATTTCCATCTCGATTATCATCATTTGTTTGACAATTTTTAAAGATATTTCCTGTAGTCGTCAATCCAAAAGCATAAAAGCCTTCATTATCTAAATCGGTAGTCGTACAATTTGTGATAGTATTTTTTTGCCCTCTTTTGATACCTATTCCTTTCCCCTTATGACATAAATCGGTCATGCCATCTTCTCTAACCGCTATGCAATTATTAACGGTAGTTCCAGTACCGATAACATTATTATAGCCTCCTATTTCAATATAATAATCAGTAGGGTCAAAAAGGTCATCGACTTTACCTTTTGTACCATAGGTGCGACAATTTTTAATTTCATTATAACTGCCCCAAACGGCAATATTATAGGCAGAAGCATCTGCAATGATACAGCTATCTATACGATGATGATTGCCATAAATTTCCAAACCATAACCTAATTTTTGAGGACATCCTGAGCGAATTTCTTCACAACCACAACCAGATGAGCGAGTATTGGCAAAATCGCTTCCAATGATATTTTTTAAGGTAATATGTTCAGATGCTACTCCCGCAACTGCGGATTGAATTCCAGTATGATATTTAGTAATAGCGAAATTTTGAATATTGAGATAACTTCTATTCCCGATTTTAAGGGCAATGTTTTCTCTAGTGATGCCATTCAAAAGTGGCATGACATTACTATAATTACTTATTTCATCATTCTTGAAATGTTCAAAAGAGGTCAAAGGGAAGTTAATAGAAATATTAGTCTTTCCAGCTTCATTTGTAGTCGGAAAATCTGTACACCCAATAAAATAAATAGGCGCATTAGCAGTTCCAGAATTCGGAAAGGTTAAAGTTTTAGCGCCGTAATCCCCTGCCAAAACATAGACAATATCTCCTGCCATTGCTTTAACTACCGCCGTATCTAATACCCAAGGACAAGTCTTTGCACCTGTGCCTGTATTCAAGGCATCTGGTGTTACGTAATAAGTATTTGAGGTTGGGGTTTTACAATTATCGGTGTTCCAAGTATTGGTAGTTTCTATAAAAGTGGAGGTTGCTGGAGGTAGATAATTAATGCCATTCAATTCTGTGAAATTAGGCGTAACCGTATTACAACTTACATTTACGGAGTCAAAATTTAGGCTATTTAATTGGATTAAAGCGTTTAAATTATCGGTAGCATCATAGGCAAAATGATTCCCATAAATACTTAAATAACCTGTATCGTCTCCAATACTTTGTGCCCAAATACTATTGCCAATTGCCCCATGAAACCCGTTGATAAATTGATTGGAATCGACTTCAATTTGTCTAATAGAATCTCGATATACTTCTGCTTCGTGATTGGTCGTGGCTAAGGATAATAATGGTGCCGCCACCATAAATCCCTTTTATCAAAGGAATAGCCCCATGTACTAAAAAGACCTTATTTGGTGGAAAATAAAGCACTTTTCCTAGAGCTGCCAATTCTCTCAACTTAGCAGTATTGTCAAAAGCACCATCTCCAATAGCACCTGAATCCAGCACATTAATGGCATCCGCCGTATCCAAAATTAGATAGGAATTACAAGTAATCGTTGACCGAGGCCCTCGACAATCAACCAAATTTTGACTGACACAAGAAGTAGTATCTGATGGGCAGGGTAGGGGAAATAATAAATCATTGTTTTGACTATGTCCTAGTAGATAGGTAAAGCAAAACCCTAAAGTGAATAGACGAAAAAGTAGAGGGCATTGCATTTTTCATTCGTTTTGATAGAAGAATAAAGAATAAAGGTAAGTCGAATTTATGGTAGGACAAAAACATTATTTATTTTCACCTTTTCCTCATCCCTAACCTACGCAACAATACTATATGTTTTAAAAAAATAATTCGTGGGGCTAGATAATTCGTGGGGGAATTTCGTTACTAATTTCCCCCACGAATTATCCAACCCCACGAATTTACGTAGGTTATTTTTTTAGTTTCCCCTAAACCAAAATAAAATTATGGCTATCAATCCAGTAAATTTATCAGAAAATGCGGCTGTTATCGACTTAGGCAATAAGACCTTATTACCTGGCTTAATAGACATACACACGCACATCACCTTTGATTTGGATATAAGTCAATATTTAAATCCGTTGGAACATTAAATCTGTTGGGGTTTAAAGAAATATATCCCCAACGGATAATTATCAGTTTTTAATCTGACGCTCTATCGTCTTAAAACTATAATGAGTATGCTTTACTTAATCATTCAATACCACCTTTTTGGTTAACACATTTGTCCCTGTCTGTAATTTTAAAAAATACATACCAGTAGGTAAATTTTTTCTTTGAAGTTCCACTTGATACCGCCCTTTTGTTTGTGCGCCTAGTGGCCATTCTTTGAGCAAATCACCTGCTAAATTCCATAGTGTCAACTGGGTCGGACTATCTTTAGGCAGTCTATAATCAATAATCGCAGTATTGCTAAAAGGGTTTGGGTAAATATCTAATTGTACCGTTTCTTTAGGTACGCTTTCAATAATTGTTGTTGGTAAATAATGAGCAATGAATGATTGATTGGCTGAATTTTCGGGACTTGGGCAGTCTGCAATTCTCGCTATAAAATTGCTTCCACTAACAGCGGTAAATCCAGGTAACAAACTAATGCTTTCTCCTGCCTCGTAAATGATTTCTTTTGTTGATAAAATAGTCGAGCTAGAGGTAATAAACTGAGAAGTATTGACGGTACGATTAATGGATTCAGGAGCACTTAAAGTTTGACTAGTTTGACAAGAAGCTACCGTAACGCCATCTACTTTAAACGTGTCAAATAAAAAGCCATTTAAATACCATCTTTTATAGCCGACACTTTTATATAAGAAACCCACTTCAGTCACGTCATTAAAATTCATGGGTTGATAAACGGGATTTTCTGGTAAAAAGAAATCATCTGCTGTTGGCGTGAAAGGAGCCCAGCGTTTCCCTACTTCATTTGAATTATTAAATGCCGTTAATTTAAAAGCAGGTAAGGGGAAATCTCCATTTTCTGTCCAGCCAAAAGTATCCACTTCCGTTAATAAAGGTTCTGAGAAATAATAAGCTGACCCATTTTTAATCACAAACCGTAAATCGGCGGCATTATTCATTTGCATAGTATTCAGTTCTATAGAACTTTGGGTGGTGTCATTATTAAAACCTACTTGTGGGAGGTGCATATTATTCATAAACTGGTCTTTTCGCCAGAGGAATAATAAATCTAAATTTCCTGGTAAATGGTCGGGATTATCAAATTCTAAAATAGCTGCTCGTTCGTGCATCGGGAAGGTGAAATCAGTTGGATGATGCTCATTATGCAACCGTAAGCCGCCATAAAATTCGGATTGATTATATTCAGGATTGGTATAAATTCGCTCTGCATCTGTTGTGCCAAAAGGCATAATTTGGGTATGCCCATCATCTCTAGCTTCTCTTGGTCGTTGCACAAAAAAATCGCTATTATAAGGTCGGTCTAATATATTTAAATCAATCAAACCAGAGATAGCTGGAATTTCTTGAATTAAAACTGCATTATCAATACTGGTAGATTTAAGGTTACCAACGGCATAATCCGTCAAACTCGCTTTGTTGGCTAATATCCTAATTTTAACGACTCCGTTGGTATCAAAATCTGCTAAGGCAATGTCAAAAGTCGTACTATCAAAAGGGGCAATTTCTGTAATAACTTTTAATTTAGGGATTGCTGTACCTGTAGAAATAATTGCCGAAGTATCAAAACCTATAATCGGTTTGTCAAAAACAGCCGTAAAATGAATGGGCGTATATAGCGTAGGGTCTTCCTGCCCCATTGTTTGGTTGACCGTTACGGTTGGGGCATCTGCACCTGCGAAAACAACAATCGGATTAATAGCAGTTGCTTGTTGATTGCTAAAACCATTTGCATTGGTAGCAACTGCTTTTGGAATGTCAACTTTAACACTACCATTTCCTATTAGTTCAGTCACCGTAATTTCGTAAGTAGTGCCATCAAAAGGGGCTATTTCAGCTAAGGTCATTTGACTATTTTCATCCGTTGCAGTACCTGTAATAATTATATCTTCGATGGTGAAATCACTAGTCGGTTCACTAAAAATAGCTGTGAATTTTGCTATAGCCGTCGTAGTTGGACTCGGCTGCTCCTCACTTTTATCTAACCTCAAAGTAAACTCTTCAGTTGGTCGAGTGTAGGCCTCAAAATTGGTAAATTCCAACCGAGTATCAAATTGGGTTCTGTAATGGTTGAAAATAAAACCAACTGCTTGCACATCATCAAAAATCATAGGCGCGGGCAATATTGGTTTCGGAAGGGTAAGGTCATTAGCTGTTGGATTAAAAGGAAACCGGCGTTTTCCAGGAGTTGTAGAATTATTAAAAAAGTCTAATTCTAACACCTTTTCGGCTTCATTTCCTTCTCTAAAATCAGAAATATAAAATTGGTCTCCATTTTTAACTACAAATCGCAAATTGGCAGGGTCATCATCTCCATAACTGGCTCTAATCCCCATTTTTAATTTTCCTAAAGTTACCTTTTTCGTTGCATCATGACCATTTAAAAATTGGTCTTTTCGCCAAAGAATAATCCCTTCGGAAGTAGCAGGGCCTGTTCGGCAACGGAATCCATCATGTTCTCCGTAATTCGCCAATCCGAATTCTAGGTAACCTAATGTATCTGCCAAATACGCTAAATTAAATCCTCCATAAAGGGTCGTTTGGCTATTATTAGACGTAAAGATAGCCTCGCCGTCAGCCAAACTAAACGGTATCTGAAGTACGCTGTCATTAGGTTTCTCAAAAGGCCTATTTTGTTGAATGGACAACGCATTTTCTTTTATAGCCATACTATCTGGGCCATTAAAATTGATGAGTAAGTCTCCTTCAGGAGCAGCCGAAGTATCTTCTGGCAGATACCACCAAGCAGGAGTATTATTATCAATAAATTCATCAATGGCAGCTTGTTTAGGGGCATATCTTCGGTCAGTAGAATAATTATCGAAAGCACCCCAACTACCATATTTACTTCCATCTCCCATTAGGTTAAAGTGCATAAATAATTCTCCGCCAACCTCTTTCCAACGATTTAAATAATCCAAATAAGCTTCCTTCATTCTTGGATGATGGTTGACCGCTATTAATTTGTTCGTAAAAGCAGTATCTTCTCGGACAAAATCTAAACCGACCAAATGCTGTCCGCCTTCATAAGCGATTAAAGGTAGTCCTCTTTCTTTGAGCATATCTATTTGCCCTCGAATGCCGTCCATTGTCCCCGTCAATTTATGCAAACATAAATCTATAACCTCATCAAGTGTTAGGTCTTTTTCTTGTTCATAGTTTTCGGGTTTACCTGTTATACCACCAAAATAAGGCGCAATGGCAACGGCATCTGTCTTAGCTAAATTGTCTTTATAATCTACAACCATTGAGGTCCAATAAATATTATAATTTTGCCAAGCAATGACGTTTTGGAGTTGTTCTGTTTCTCCAAAAACACTTGTAAAAATGTCGAATATTTGCCCAACCCTTAGCGCAAAATATTCCGCAGCAAAATTGCCCATTTCTGTCAGCCCCAATTCTTCTCCTTTTTGGTAACAATAATAAAATTGTCCAAAGGCAAAATTCCAAACTTCATTAGAGTATTCGAGGTATAATTTTCTATCTGGATGCAATTGCGCTTTAATCAATTCGGCTGCTTTACGCACATATTCATCATCCGCAGCATGCGGTACACAATACCACATATCCGCTTCTAATTCATTACAAAGTGCCACCATATATTCTAGGGATACCCCTTCGTCTCTTGATTGTGTTTGGTGTTGAGGTGTTGTTCGCTGCGCCCAAGTTTCCAAAGGACTAAAATTGGTTTCGCCCCAATCCATAAAGCGAATGGCGGTATATTTTTTCAGTACATCCAAGAATCGGTCGTGAAAAAGTTCGGTTTCATAAGTCTCCAAATACCCTGGCAGAATAAACCGTATATTCCGAATATAATCTCCAGTTTTCTTGGGGTCAGTCGAATAGATATAAAACCAAAATCCAAAATCTCCTTCTTTCACATCGACTTCCCAATGATGGTCATCAATCACCCGTATTTCTGCTATATCTCCAAGAATATGAATATCTCCTTCTCCTTCCCAAAGTAAGTGATAAGTGCCTGTTGGTTTATCAAAAGCCCCATCCATCAACATCGTCTGAACAAAATGTGCCGAATCAGGATGTGCTTCTGGAAAACCTGTCAACCAGCCCAAAGAATCTAACATCAACGGTCCTCCTTCATGCCAGCCACAATTATGACATTGCGAAATCCATTCTCTAGAATATTTAAACGCATCTGTAAATGGATAGTCTCTCCCCCAAGACCTTAGGAAAGGAAGGTTTGTTCCTAAAGGTGTCTGGTGATTTGGGGCTTGGGCAGGTAGGCTGATGAATGCTATGAAAAAGAAGGAAATGCCTATAAAAAAAGTGTTGAGTTTCATATTGTAAAGGGTATTTTTTAGGCGTAAAATTAGTTAGAATTAGGGAGCTTTTTTTGTAGGTATCGTTCTTTTTGGGAAGCTTTTTTAAAAACATGGAATCATACGTTTTTACCAAATCATGTACTCCACAATGTTTCTTGTGAGCAGAGAGTTTTGAGGGTTAATAAAATAAAAAACGGCTAGCATTGATACTGCTAACCGTTAATATTTTCTATAGAAAAATAAATCAATTTTAGTTATCGCACTAAAATCAATTTTTCTACCAATTG
>JBGCFJ010001137.1:0-4976 GCA_045106885.1 Saprospiraceae bacterium | reverse complement strand
ATTACTTTGGCAAATCCAGAAGTACAGGAATTTTTGCAAGACCATTTTGTAAAAATTGATATTGATTTACAGTTAATTGAAAATGTTGAAGTAGCAGGTTATTATGATATTAAAACAAGTCCAAAGTTTTTATTCTTAAATGCTAAAGGGCAAATAGTAGCGATGGTCAACGGTTTTCAAGCACCCGAAAAATTTATAGCCGTATTAGAGAAAGCAATGGAAGAAGAAGCCGCTGGAAGTTATATAGATTTGATGAGTAGGAAACGAGTGAATCCGACGCCTGATAAATTACAAAAAGCTCATCCTTTAAAAAATGTTCGTTTACCTGATTCTATTTTATTAAAAGCTACTACCTCTCACAAATCCATTTTAATCAATGTTTTTGGAACGGATTGTACAAAGTGTGAAAAATTAAAGCAAATTACTTATCAAGATAAAAAGGTACAAACAATAATAAATACTCATTTCTATAGATGGATAATTGATACAGCACAAGCTCAGGATATAGGACTATTTCAAAATCCGAAAAAAGATATTAGTCCGACTACTTTTATATATAATAATAAAGGCACTTGGCTAACCAAATTTGAAGGTTTTATGCCACCTAAACCATTTATTAAAACGCTTAATCAAGCACTCACCAAGAATCCGCTTCAGCACAAGGGCATTCAATTATTGGAAGCTAAAGTATTTCCCAATCCTACAACTGGGCTATTCACTGTAGCGGTTAATGGTCGAAAATTGCCGCTACATCTAAAAATTATCGACTTAGATGGAAAAATTTTAGTAGAAAAAAAACAAACTGAATTTAATCGAACAGCAAATCTTCGCTTTGACTTGACCCGTAAAAAAGGGCAATATATTGTCCAATTAGCCCAAGGAAAATCAATGATTTATAAAAAGATAATTGTTCAATAAAGGGTAGATTTCTGTTTTTCCTAAAATTGATGTATCATTGATATAAATTCATCGATTTTAAGCAAAACAATCAAACTATGCAAAGAAGAAAATTCATCACTACTGCCGCTGCCGCATCTGCTTTACCACTAAGTTGCGCAGCTAGTACCAAAATATTGTCGACTAAAAATCCACCTAAGGAAAAAGAACTCTACGAATTTAGAACCTACGAATTAAAATTTGGGGGCAACCAAAAATTATTACTCAATTATCTGAAAGAAGCCCTAAAACCTGCCATGATGCGTGCAGGCGTGAATCACTTTATGCTATTAGAAGAAGTTGCCAAAGGTGGGCCCAAAAAGATTTATTTAGTAATCAGTTACCCTACTGCTGCCATTTATTTGCAAGCACAAAATTTGCAGGGAGATGTAGCTTACGTCACTGCTGCCGCTACTTATAATGCTGCTGAAAAATCCATTTATAATCGCTATGATTCTTGGTTATTACATGCTTTTGACGGCTTTCCACAATTAGAGACTGCTCCAGAGGGCGTTATCTATGAATTGCGTACCTACGAAAGTTTTAGTGACGATGCGCTTCGCAGAAAAATAAAAATGTTTAACGATGAAGAAGTACCAATCTTTAGAGATGCTGGCTTAATACCTGTCTTTTTTGGAGAAATGTTGGCAGGCCCTTATCGTCCCGCGTTGACTTATATGATTCGCACCAAAGATATGGAAGCAAGTGGGCAAGGTTGGCAAAATTTCATCAAACATCCTGATTGGAATCGGATTAAAGTGATGCCAGAATATGCGAATACGGTTTCTAATATTCGGAATGTGTTTTTGAGGAAGGTGTAAAGATAGGCGGAGAGGCAGAAGGGCGGAGGGGCGAAAAGGCAAAAGGGTGGAGAGGCGGAGAGGTAGAAGGGCTGAAGGGCTGAAAGGCTGAAAGGCTGAGGGGCGAAAAGGCTGAAAGGCGAGGAGACAGAAAATCCAACAACCAACCAAATAAAGTTTTTAAGCCGTCTTTAGCATCAAACAATCAATTTATGCAAAAGATAAAAAATTTCATTTTGTTAGTCGGACTATTTTTATTAATCAGCAATTGTTCCAAAGATGTTCCCCTAATGTCTTTAGAATATGCGGAAACTAAATGTAGTGACCCTTGGCGAACAAATGAAGGAAATAGTGAAGCCGAAGTTATCAATGCCCTGATGGCTTATCTCGAAAATGACTTAAATGTGCCAAATGTTACTATCAAAACGGCTTTTGATGCTAATGATGCACAAAGTTGTGAAGCTTGTGATTATACAACAGGTCGAACCATTACCCTTACTGTGGAAGAAGGCTTTGTCGCTATTTTAGAAGACCATGGTTTTATTTAAAAAAATTAGCCCATTAATCCCTAATACGACAGTAGGCAGGCAGCAGTGGCAGTAGGGCAGGCAGCAGTAGGCAGTAGGCAGTAGAGACTTGATTTTTAATGCTAAAATTTTGCCTAAACAAAATTATTTGAACAGTCTCCTAATAACACAAAAAGGCGGAAAAGTCCTAAACCTCTCCGCCTTTTTGCCATTCCGCCTTTTTGCCTCTCCGCCTACTTTACAACCTATGTCTTCCGCTTCTTCTTCTTAGCCGCAGGGAATAAAATATTGTTTAATATCAATCTATAACCTGGAGAATTTGGATGTAAATTTAAATCTGTCTCAGGGTCATTGACATAATGTCTGTAATCTTCTGGGTCATGACCACCATAAAAAGTCCAAAATCCTTTCCCTCGCTTGCCATGCATATAACGGGTTTCGGTAGCAGATTTATTATCTCCTAAAATCAAGACGTCTGATTTAATTTGATTCTTTTGGTAAGCCGTTGTTTGTCCCATAAATCCTTTCACTGTTCTAGTATGACATTGGGTCAACATTGTTGGAACAGGATCCCATTTTGCAGAAAAATCAAATAAAGTGAAATAATCTACTTCTGGTGCTAATGGCTTTCCTTGTGGTCGGTCAATCGTAGCATATTCATATTGTAAAGGATTGGTCACCAATTGAAAATCTTTAAATGCAAAAGTCTTAGAAAAATCTAATTTGCTTTGTGCATTCGGGTCTGCCCCATCCCCATCATACATGTTTGCGCAGATATCCAATCCTTCTGCTGCTAGTGCAATATCGTAGGTATCAGTAGCAGAACACATGGCAAACATAAAACCACCACCACCAACATATTCACTAATTTTCTTCACTACATTTAATTTCAACTGAGAGACTTTGGCAAAACCTAAACTAGTTGCCAATTCCTCCATTTTTCGTTTATTTTCCTTATACCAAGGCGTTGTCCCAAAAGACCGATAAAATTTACCATATTGCCCCGTAAAATCTTCGTGGTGTAAATGTAACCAATCGTATTCTGCTAATTTATCCGTCACGACCTCTCGGTCATAGACCGTCTCGTAAGGTATTTCGGCATAAGTCAAAACTAGCGTTACCGCATCATCCCAAGGCTGCACTCGTCTGCCATGTCGAGCATTAAATGCAGGGGTATAAACCGCTATTTTTGGTGCTACTTCCAATTTCATCACATCCATATTCGCTTCTGGATTCGCAATTTGGGAAACGATTTGGTCATAAGCCCCATCAGGAATTACTTCAAAGGAAACCCCTCTAGTCAAACATTCTTTTTCAAAGACTTTGGTATAGGGGAAAGCAAAACTCCCGCCTCTATAATTTAATAACCACCAAGCTTCTACTTCTTGGTTTAAGACCCAATAGGTAATCCCATAGGCTTTTAAATGGTCTTTTTGCTCGGTATCCATGGGGATTAGCATCATGGATGCCTTGGCTTGGAAGGCGGTTGTGATGCCTAGTATTAAAATGAACAGTAGTTTTTTCATGGTAATTTCTTTACGGTACACGGTGTACGATTGACGGTACACGGTCACCATTTAATAAACTTTGTAGTTATTATAAAACTCTTTTTTCTTTAGTTAGGTCTGAATACTTCGATTTTAACTTAAAATTAATTAGCGTAAGTCTATGCAAAACCGTGAACCGCGAACCATCCACCGTCAACCGTTTTCTAATAACTCCCATGATACCGCCTCATAAACCATTCCAAAGTCAATAAACCCATCAATAAGAAAAATATCCATTTTAAATTAATGACGGAACGAGTTTTAGTGGTTTGGTAGATAACAGGTTTAACCGATTTCTTCGCTTGAATCTTTTCTGAAATAGCTGCTAAATTCGCTGGATAAACCAATTCACCACCGTATTGCTCGCTTAACAAACGTAATAAACCGTGATTGGCGGTTGTTTGAAAGGACTCTAATTGGACGGGTTGAACACTAAATTGACCTTTATAAGTTAATTGCTTGCCATTATGCGAGGTAGCCCCTTTAAAAGTATAATTCCCAACAGGAAAAACACCAGCATTTAAACTATAGGCTTTAGCTGTCCGATTAAAAGTAGATGGAAATTCTTTGCCTTCGCTATCTTTAATCGTCAAACTGACATCACCATCATTAATCAATTCGTAGTTATCGTTATATACTTCGGCATCTAAAATGATGGGTTCGTTTTCATTAAAGATGTTTTTATCAGAACTGATTCGGAAACGCCTTTTATCTTCTTTTAGGGTTAAATACTGAATGGTTTTGCCCAATATTTCTTCAAAAATATCGTGGTTTTTATTTTGTAAATAATCAAATAAACGCCATTTCCAAATACCTTCCGCTGCTAACACCCCTTTTTTAACGCCTTCTTCTTCGCCTATCACCAATAATGGATACTTCGTATCAATCTTTCCAATCCGTTGGTATAAAAGAATTTGTGCATTCACCGCTTCTTTAAATTCTCCAAAAGGGGCATTTAAAGGCGCAAAATTGGGTAACTCTTTTTTGGTCGCATCGCTAACTGTAAAAACAGAGAAATCTTCTGCGATAATCCCTTGTACATCATTGGTATTCTTCGTGTCGCCATTGATGGTCAATAAGGATTGAACGGTATTCAAACTGCTTAAATTAGATTGACTACCGACAATAAAAAGGTGGGGTAATTTTTTAGCTTTTATTTGTTGTAG
>JBGCFJ010001136.1:0-2191 GCA_045106885.1 Saprospiraceae bacterium | reverse complement strand
CGCATCAGCCAAACCTTGATTGATGGCTTGTTTGGTGGCATCTTGGTAAGCTCCATCAATATAAATACCAGGAATACCGTCTAAATCATAAACCGATAAGGAGGAGGGCATCACTTTTCCATTTAGATTGATAGAAGAAATATTGACGTATAGTCGATTACTACTAATGGAACAGATACCATAAAGTAGAGTATTCTTAGGAATGGCATAATCCTGATAAAAACCAGTTTCCAAGATTCGTAATTGAATTTTATCCCCTGTTCTAAATTTTTGTTTTTGGTCAATGACCCCTTTAAGAGCCAAAGTTTGTGTCATTAGTGGGTCAATAGGTGTTAAGTTTTCAGTAGCCTCATTTGGTACTTTTTTGACGTTTAAGTTTAAATCATCTTTCAAGCCAATAGAAGTACTAAATGCAAGCCCATTCTTTTTCGTTTTTTTATTATTGGATTTTGGTAAATTTTGAGCACCATTAAAAGCATCATATTTACCTTGACTATCGGCTAGTCCTTTTTGTTAAGCTTCTGCTTCGACACTCAAGGTGCTTTGGTCTAAGGCTTCTCGTTTTCGTTTATTCTCCAATTTAGCATTGGTTAAACGTTGTTTCCTTTGCTCTTCTAGAATATGGTATTTACTCTTTTTGTCTTCCTTAATTTTATTCATCAAATAATTCAAGTCATCTGTGGCTTGAATGGAATCAACTTCGCTATTGCTATTGGATTCACCTGGCGTATATTTAGGATTGTCGGATAGAGTAGGGGAGAGGTCATCATCAAAACCAGCAAGCGTTTCATCATTAACACCCATGCTTTCCGAGAAAACTGATTTATCCAATTTCCTTTTGACTCTTGCCATCAAGAAGTTCTCATTTTTTTCGGCTTTAATCATTTCCTTTTTGGAAAGATCAAAGACCTCACTTGCTTTGGTTTTGGTAGAGATAAAATTAATGTCATCCTGTAAACCAACCGCCATTGAAGCCGCTTGAATTTTTTGTTGGACCGCTCCATTTGGAATAGTGGTAAGTCCATAAACTATCCCGCCAATGATCATTATAAGAACAGGTAGGAATAGCAATATTTTAGGAACGCCTCCATTCGTTCCTTTAAAAAATTGTGTTAGTTTGCTCATAATATAGTGATTGGTGACTGGTAATTTGTGATTAGGACTATTCAAGCAATCCAATCACTAATTACCAAATCATTTTTTCATTTCTACAAATTGAATTCGATTATTTTTGTGAACTTCAAAACCGCCGATTAATAAGCCATGTGCATTATCATCTGAACGGGCGACCTCTCTTAAATCCAAAGAGGTGATTAAATTTTTGACCAGAAAGCCAACTTGGGTTTGGACAATTTCTTTACCATATTGAACTGCTTTGTAGGGATAAACATCGATATTAACTTTGATGGAGTCCAATTGATATTTGATTTCGACACTAGAAGAAATGAGTTTTTTGTAATAACTATCTCCTCTTTTATCCATAAAAGCTTTAACCGAAGCATCGCCCATCAAAAGCACCTGGTCCACTTTTTCTTTAATTTCATCAGGATTGGGGGTGATGTCATATAATAAGGCGTGAAAATTTCGGACTTGTGCTTTGACTTCTGCTTTTCGATTTTCATTAGCCGCAATTTGATAAGCGGTCAAAGTATTGCCACAACCATTCGTAATATAGATTTTACCTTTTCCTTTGGTGACCATATTCATAGCTACCACCATGACCATTCCACAAAAGAGAAAGGAACTGATAAGTGTTAGGATGGCAATGAGCCGAGTTTGTTTAAAAGCGGTATCAATATTCATAAGATTTTGTAGTCTTTGGGTGTTAAGTGGTGTTTCTATTTCACTATCAATATTTGGTTCAATTTCCAAGGATTGATTGTTAGGTTTAACACCTGCTATTTTTAATAGTAGTTCTTTCATAAGCGAATGTCCATCATGGACGTTGATTTAGCAAGCGAATGGTTAACATGGTTTGTATCTTGTTCATCCTGTAATTTATTTAGGAGCAGTATACCTAGCTCTTTGTGCTGCTTTCCCAACTGCCCCACCTGTCTGAACCACACCTTTACCTATGGTGGCAGATAATAAAGAACCCATTTGACCAATGCCAGACCCAGAAATCACCCATCCTGCGACAATTGGAACGGTGATATAACCCACAATGAGTACTAAAAGAAACATCCAAGCC
>JBGCFJ010001135.1:0-3030 GCA_045106885.1 Saprospiraceae bacterium | reverse complement strand
ACACCAATAGACATCTCCCTCCTGATATTGAAAAACATTTTTAAAGGAAAAACAAGTATAAACCATATAGCCGCCGCAAGTATGCACCACCCCTTTTGGTTTGCCTGTTGACCCCGAAGTGTAGAGGATAAAAAGCATATCCTCCGAATTCATTTTGGCAGGTTTGCATTGTGGTCTTCTTCGTTTCATTACATCGTGCCAATACTTATCTCGGGCAGGTTCCCAATTAATTGCTCCACCTGTATTTTTATGAACGATTACTGTTTCTATACTATCACATCCTTGCGCTAAAGCGTCATCAACTACTTGTTTAACGGGAATACTTTTAGCGCCCCGAGCATTATAATCCGAACAAATTACCATTTTACAAGTGGCATCTTTAATCCTGTCGGCTAATGCCGTTGCTGAAAATCCTGCAAAGACAACCGAGTGAATCGCACCAACTCTAGCACAAGCTAAAACACCAATAGCTAATTCTGCCACCATCGGCATATAGAAACAAACTCGGTCACCCTTTTTAATACCATTCGCTCGAAGGGCGTTTCCAAATTTGCAAACTTCATCGTATAATTCTTGATAAGTATAGTGAACCGCTGCGTCTTCTGGGTTATTCGGTTCCCATAAAATAGCGGTTTGGTCGGCACGGTCTGCCAAGTGTCGGTCTAGACAATTTTCGGTAATATTTAACTGACCACCTTGAAACCAATTAATGGCAGGTTTGCGAATATCACAATCCATCACTTTATCCCACTTCTTTTGCCAAGTGAATGTTTCGGCTTGTTCTGCCCAAAATTGTTCTGGATTATCAACACTATGCTGATAAACTTCTTTGTATTGGTCTAAATTTTTGATTTGAAGTGTCATTTTTTAGATATTTAACTATATAGATTAATAGATATTTTAGCTTGAAAAAACTCATATTTTGAGTGCATAAGCTACAGATTCGATTAGCTCTGCATTATCGAATGGTTTGGTCAAATAAAGCTCTCCACCACTTTTATATCCTTTTCGGCGGTCTTCTTTTGTGCCTTTTGCGGTTAAGAAGATAATTTGAGTATTAAATAAAGCAGCATCTTCCCTAATCTTTTTAGCTACTTCAAATCCATCCATTCCTGGCATCATGACATCCAGTATAACCACATCAGGAATAAAGGTTTCCATTACGGCTAATGCGGCTTGTCCATCTTTTGCCTTTTCTACGGCATAGCCTTCTTGTTTCATCAGAAATTCTAAAGCTATTAAGATGTTTGGTTCATCATCTACCAACAAAATATTGGCTACTGACTTTTGTTTGGTCTTCATGTTTTGTCCGATTTGAAAAGGATAATTGTCATCTGTCAATCCCATAATTAGTAGCTTAAAGCAAAGTTAATAAAAAATATCTATATATCTATATATTTTAATAAACTATTATTTGGCATTATACAATACCGAAAAAGTATATATCGAACCAACTGTTGGTCCACCATATATTGTTCTATATTCCTGTCCCAATAAGTTGGATGCTGCGAGTGTAAAATTGACGTTTTTAACTCGATAGGCTAAAGCTGCATCCATTGTAAAATAAGCGGGTATATAGCCTTTACCTAGCGTTGAAATAAAATCATAATCGCTGACATATCGTCCTGCAACATCGAATCCAAAACCGCCTTGTTCATTTCGCCGATTCAAACCAAGATTAACTCGATTTTTAGGCGTATTAAAAGCAGGTATCACAAAACCAAAACCCGTTTCATGTGCAGGGGTATTAAAATCATTAAATTGATAATTGGAATAAAATTTATATCGTTCAGCAATCGCATATTCAAATCCAAGTCCAAATCCATAAGCATTTACATCTTCTTCCAAATTGGCGTAAAGGGCATGAATTTTAGGTGCGCCTGTTTTGGTAGTAATGGTTAGATTGGCTCTTTCTACAAAATTTTTGTAATGGGTATAATAGGCATTGACATCAATCAATAATCGGTCATTTGCCAATAAGCCTTTATAGCCCATTTCATAAGTGGTATTTCGCTCAGGTTTTAGCCCTTTATGCTCGTAGCCTAATTGTTCTTTAAAAATGGTTTTTAGTTCTGCTCCTGTAATCCCCAAAAATGGGTCAAAATAATGGGTTAAATTATCATCTGTTCCACCTAGAATTACATGAGCAGGAGAAATTAAGAAGTTGATATATTGCTCCTGCAAACCCGGATTTCTCACGCCTGTAGTAAAAGAAGTTCTGATATTATGATTGCGTTTGGCATCAGGTGAAAAAACAGCCGCTATTTGTGGGGTGAAATTGAGTTTAAAATTAGAATGGTAATTCGCTCGACCGACAAAGGATAGACTTAAACGTTTATCGAATAACTTTTTACCAACTTGTCCAAATAGCCCCGCCTCAGATAACGGAATATCTCCTGCATAGCCCATTGGTTTGCCTGCTAAAATATTTTCTGCTAAACGATTGTCATTAAAAAAAGCACCTTTAGAATCTAGTCGATATTTTCTAAAACTTGCACCCAATTGTACTTTCCAAGAAGGGTCAAGCATCAACGATTCTTCAAAATCATAGAAAGCCTCTGCTTGCCAAAAAGCACTATTTTCTGCCAACTTTGCGCCAATGACACCATCAGGATTAAAAGTGGTGGGCGAGGCAATACTCGATTGCCTCGCTGATTCCCACTCGAGTGAACCTACGGCTGCCATTCCTGCATCCGCATAGGTTCTGGCTGCTGCAATATTATTGGTAAAAACATCTTTTATTTCGCCTGCAAAAGCATCTACAAATCGCTGTTTCCAATCCTCATTGGGTAGTAGTTGGGTTTGGATGGAGGCAGCTAGATAAGAGGCTGACCAAGTATTTCTAGCATTTTCTTGATTGTGATACCAACGAGCCGTTAAACCTTTTCCTTTTAACTCTATTTTATGATGTGTTAAATTAAAATTGTAAAAGGGATAATTGGTCGTATGTCGTAGCACTAAATCTTGTACCGCATTTTTATACAAATAATCTAGTCGCCAATCTTTATTGATTTTATAAGCCAAGCCAAT
>JBGCFJ010001134.1:0-2413 GCA_045106885.1 Saprospiraceae bacterium | reverse complement strand
GGCGAGGTACTGTAATTGATTGATTTTTAGGTTATCAATTTGCTGGTCGCAGACAGAGCGATTGGTCTCTTTTTGGCAACTCCAAATAGAAATAAGGGTAAGAAAGAATAAAGGTTTTAATAATTTCATGTTGTCTGGTTAAATCGGTGACAGGAGCGAAAAAAGAGGGGCATTTATTTCACTATAAATTAAGGGATTTGGCAAAAAATAACCTACGCAACAATACTATATGTTTTAAAAAAATAATTCGTGGGGCTGGATAATTCGTGGGGGAATTTCGTTACTAATTTCCCCACGAATTATCCAACCCAACGAATTTACGTAGTGCCTGACAGAAAACACACCCCGAAAGAAAAAGAATCGTTAGCTTCTGCCTTTTGAGTGGTGTCTTTTTACACTCAAATTCTCTTTTTCTCTATACGAGCTGATATGTTACGTTTCCAGTACTACATTTGCATGATTTTTGATGTTTTTGGGCATAATTGCCCCTGATTTTCCTAGAAAATCAACGTTTTTGCTATGTTTTGCCTATTATTAGACACTTTTAGCCCTTCTCAACTTTTTTGCCACTTTTCGCTCTGCTAAAACTAGCATCATTCCTAGTTTATGCAGATTATAAGATAGCACGCCATAAGCCACATATCTTTTAAATCCATCTATCCCTTTATCTGGACAAATATCCAATCCATTTTGCTCTAGTTGATTGATATTTCCTTCTATTCCACTATGCGCTCTTTTCAATTCTTGATAGTCTATATTTCCCGACTTTGCTAATTCCCTTTTACTTGGGCGACCTGGCTTTGGTAATACGACTACTTTAAATTTCTGCTCCAAGCTTTTTTCCGCTGGATGGGAATAAAAATTTTTATCAAAACTTATTCCTCCTAATTCATTGGTCTGTCCATAATTTTTTTCTAAGATTTGTCCTATCTGTACCGTCTGCTGTTTATCCACTTCTTTTTCATAAACCTTGGCATATAGCATAAAATTATATTGGTCAGTTGCCACCAGTACATTATGTCCTAATTCTACTGGCTTATTCACCTTCCCTTTAGAGTTCCATTCCGTATGCATTTCAAATATGGAAAATATCTTTTCTCCAGCGGGTATTTCTTCTCCCAATATTATTCGCCGATTCACCAAATCTATATGCTTCTCAACCATACTTAAGAAAAATAGTAGATCCTCTTTTTTTCGTTGCGCTACTTTTGTTAACACTCTCTTACTTGACTCATTTACAGATAGTTGAAGTATACTCGCTCTGACTTTAGCTTTAATTTTTTCGCTTAATTCCAGATAGGAAATCGTCGCTTCTTTTAAGCGTTCGTTATAATTACCGCCTTTCTTCCGATGTATTTCTGATACTGTTCTATAACTATTTAACGTCTTTCTTTTCCAACTTCGCCATTTTGAACCAGCAGATATATCAAAACCCTCCTTTATAAAATAGCCGACTGTTTCTAAACTTTTACACAAACTATCTCTTAATAAATTCAAATCTGTTGGAAAATGGATATTCGATTCTACCACAAAACTATCTGCCTTTATCTGTAAATTTAAACAGTCCAACCCCTCCTTTTTTTTTATTAGCCCATGCGAACCACTAACAATAATTGCTGATATTTTATAAATCGTTTCTTCGTCCAATAATTGGACATTGTCTTTTATACTTTGTAAACTATATTGCTTGCCTGAAGAATAATCATTTTGTCGGACGCCTAGAATACCTCGTAGTGCACTATGTTCATTAGCCATATCATGCAATTGGTCAAAATCCATATTCTGACTCAAACGCACGATGCCTAATACTAAAATTTCCCACATACTCATCCCATAGCGCCCTGTCTTTTTAATCTTTGCAAACACATCTTCTTCTAAAATTTGAAAAATTTCCTCATTCAATTCCTTCGTATTAAAGACGTATTGAAGCGCACGCAATACAGGGACTAGTCCATGACGGCTCTTAATGTTTAAGATGATCTCACTTATTGGCGTAATCCCTAATTTTATTTGTTGCTGGAAACGAAGACGCATTTTATTTTGCTTTTTAGCGATTTTTTCGACTTTCAATAAAAAGCAAAAAATCAACTATTTGATAATCAGTAAATTAAATATGCAAAATACAAAAATATTTTTAATTTACATAATTAAAATAGCTTTTATTTAATTGATTATCAATTAGTTATGCGTTCTCGTTCAGGCACTACGTAGGCTATTTTTTTCGTTTTCCCTAGCAAGTTATTTTTAATGTGCCAAAGACTTTACTAACAATTTATTTCAGCCCTCTGCAACTGAGTTAAATAATACCCAATAATCCTTATTTTACCAACCCAATTCCTCCAGTAAAAACTTCCAATACACCATCTGCTAATGTTACTTCTACCCAATAAGTATAAACACCAATGGGCATTAG
>JBGCFJ010001133.1:0-3279 GCA_045106885.1 Saprospiraceae bacterium | reverse complement strand
GATGGTGGGCATTTGGTATTTCAGGGGACGCCTGAGGGGTTGGCTGGGGTTGCGGGGTCTTATACTGGGGTTTATTTGAAGGAGAAGTTATCACAAAACTGAATTTAAATTTCTTCTCATGTACTCACAAAGTATTTTTTTATGTAGATTAAAATCTAAAAAATTTAGCTGATTCAGACAGTTCCAAGATAGTATTCTGTTCGATAAATGGTTCATCTAAAAAATTCAATTTATCTTTAAGAATAGACACTATATACTGACCGTTAATCTCATTAGCAATTTTAAAAAAAGTATCAATTTGATTATAGTGAACATCTTCAATACTATCATGTAGAACAAAATGAGGAAAAGATGATTTCATTTTATTTATAAAAGAAATATAAGCTAGGTCGAAAGCAGTAACTTGACCTTTTTTCTTTCCACCTCCTACATTCCCTTCTATATTATTAAAAGTGAAATCAATTTTTTTTCCTTCTTGCCAATCGTAGGAAAGAAAGTATTCTTCGTTATATAATTTTTTGGAATATTTTTTAAAAAATTCGTTAAATGAAAGGACATTATTAAAAAGAATATCCTTATAGGTGCTAAACGTCTGATTAACTTCTTTTAAATCTTTCTCAGTATTTTTTATGTCATTTTCTATATCCTCAATCCATTTTAACACCTGACTTTCACGTCCTTTTTTCTCAACTAATTTATTTTTCTCAACAAATAGTTTTTCAAGGTCACTTAAAGTACCCGTATCTGCTAAAATTTTTATAAGTTCCTCTTCTTTTGTTAATAATTGATTTAAAATTCTTTCTTTTCCTGTTCTTTCTTCTTTGAATTGTTTAATTCTACCTTCTACAAATGTGATTTTATTAGCTATCATCTGGCTATGAAAATCTAACACATCTTCAAACTCTTTCTGTAAATTAGGTATATAGACCTCAGCTTGTTCATAAATTTCTTTTATTGCTAGAGGATTTATTTCAGCTTGACTTTTATTTAATTCTTCCAAGGTATCCTCATTAAGAGATATTTTCATACCTATATTACTAACTTTTTTTGTAGCATTAGTAATACTTGATTTTAAATCATTGATTTGCGTAATTAAATTTTCATAAGATTTTGATATTTTAAAACCTTTTATTTTAGCATCAATTGTAGATATATCTTTTTCTATTAGAGCAAGTCTTTGCTTAATTGCTGTAATAGATGACCTATCTTTTACAGCTCTTAGCTTTCTTTTTAGTTTTCTTATTATTTTTTGTTTAGAAAGTCGTTTTTCTAATAATGCAAAATCATTAAAACCAAATAAAGTTAGATATACTGATTCATAATCTTCGATAGTGGTAGTTGAATGCAGAAACTTTAATGTGTTTGACATTAATCCACTATCCTTACGAATAAATTTAGGCATTAAACTTCTAAGAGTTGGCTTCTCTCCAGTAATACCAAATATTTTTTGAGCAATTTTTGATTTATAGTCTTTTAAGTTATCGCACTCTATACCATTTACATTTAGGGTTCCTTTATTAAAACTTCTTTCAAGAAGCAGCGTCCTTTTATTAAACTTAAGTCGTAAAATAAATGAAATATCTTTATTTGTTAAAAAATTTAGTACCTCGGTATTTTCTATATGAAATTCCCTATCTACATAAAAATCTTTTCCATCTGAGCCAAAGCAAAAATCAATAGCCCTTAGAAGGGTTGTTTTTCCCACACTATTACCTGAAACTGTTTTCCCTTCTACCTTTTCATCCAAACTAGATTTATCTAGAACTAGATTCAAACCCTCTTTGAAGGGAATTTCCCTAATCTGACCAATATTTGAATTTATTATGAGTTTTTCTAAAAACATTTTTCTATCTGCGTTTTGTTATGCATTTGAATTAAACCTAACAGAAACAACCAATCTAACCCATATAAATACTGATTAAACGTTAATTTTTTCCCGTTACTTTCATTTACTTTTCCGTAAAGAATATTCACATCAAGAATCCCCATTGGATTAATAGATAATTCTTTTATGATTTGAGAACCTATTACATATAAGCTCTGATTTGGGTTCATATCAATTGGTAGAATCATATAACTGGTGGTTCTAGTATTTTACAATCAATAAATGCTTTTGCTACAATACAATAAATACAAAATAAAATATCTTCCCCCATTATTCCATCATCTTTATTTAAAGCATCACAATATTCTTCATGTAAATCATTAACTATATTATCGATAAATTGGTCTGAATTTGCTCGTATTAATTCAATCTCATTCTGAATTTCATTTCCTACCAATACTTTATTTTTCAACTCTTGATACTTCCAATTAATGGAATGTAAAAATCTCCTTTTACTATTAGGTTTTTCATTATCAAGCGTTTCATAGGCAGCTTCAACGATACCTGCATAATTTCCATAGTTCTCGATTAATATCCTTCGAGTTTTGAGGTCATTATAGTCAATCTTTTCTTGTATCTTAGGAGGAATTAATTTATTCCATTTAGGGGGAAGGTCTGGTACATCAAGGGCTTTATCAAGAACAATAATAACCTTTGCAATATGTTTAGGTAATTGCTTTTGGATATAATTGTAATTATTAATATGGGTATTAACAATATCATTTCCTGCTTGTTGGACGTTTTCTCCTTCTGCCGATTGGTCAATTTTTTTTATCATTTTCACGGTTTTTATTCTTTATATCACGTCCTGCTTGTTGATTTTTTTTCCCTTTTGCTTTTTGTTTCACATCTCCTACAGATTCATTTATTTTTATCCGATTTTCAATTTTTTCAACTTTCTTTAAAGTAATAAAGGTTATAATCAATGATATGATTGATGCCATACCAGCAATTAAATTAAATAATTTCCATTTGTCCATCTTAAAATAAATAAATTTATGAAGAAGAGTAAATTACCTCAAAGATATTGATTTCTCATTGAAAAAGAAATATTTTTTCAGTACGTCTTGAAAAAAATTAGTTTACTTCTAAATCAGAAACCTTTTATATAATCGCAGATCTACCAGTTTCTCCCAACCACAAATTAGCTATATCCTCAAATTTTTCCGATATTCACTAAAAAACAACTATGGATAGTCGAGCCACTATAAAAATTCCAATCAATAAACTAAGTCCTGCATTTATTAAAAATATGCAGGAAAAGTATGGCGATGCAGAGTTGGAAATTACTATCAATCAACAACCTGACTTTCGACCATTAAAAGAAGAAGCATTTGGGGTTTTAATTCATTTATTAGATTGGACCAACGAAGAAAACAAATTAATTGTTGAGC
>JBGCFJ010001132.1:0-5283 GCA_045106885.1 Saprospiraceae bacterium | reverse complement strand
GTAGGCAGTAGGCAGTAGGCAGTAGGCAGTAGGCAGTAGGCAGTAGGCAGTAGGCAGTAGGCAGTAGGCAGTAGGCAGTAGGCAGTAGGCAGTATCGCTTGAGAATAAATTGGAGATTTGTTGCAAAAAAAGCACGATTTGATTGGAATAATCAAATCGTGCTTTTTAAATTCTGCTAACTGCTAACTGCTAACTGCTAACTGCTAACTGCTAACTGCTAACTGCTAACTGCAATTACCCCGGTAACCACCCCACATACACTTCCTCAAAAAATACTTCTGGCAAATTAGCCAATTCTTTTTGGGTATTTTCCAATTGAATATTCTTTAATTTTACCGTCATTTTATAGGTCATTTCCCAAGGGGTTACACTGATACTATCTTCCGTTATTTGTATCATTACTTGTCCTGAAATGGCTTTCCAAGTATCAATAATTTCTCCTTGGTCGTTGGCTACATCATCGCAAGCATAATTACCAATTTCGTTTTCAAATTGAAGGATTTGAACTTGCAGACTATTAGCAGTTACACCAAATTCTTTTTCTGTCAAATCTAAGTCTAATTTAGTTCGGTCTCCATTTACAAATAAGTGTAAATTGTTGACTAAATCTTCTTTGTAAACATAAAAATTAGCACAACCGTTTGCTTTGGTATCAAACTTAAAAGTTTGATTAACAGGCAATACACAACAATCAATTTCTTCTCCGCAACTCGCCAAAAGGAGTAAACCGCTAAAGAATCCGATGAGATTTTTCATTAAATTTTTTTTGATTTAAAAAATAGGGGAAGCAATAGTGTAGACGGAGAAGACAATGTGATTGGTTGGGGATTGATGAGGTTTATTTTAACCGTTTAACAATCCCATTGTCTATTTCAAAGACCACACCAAAACCAAATTGTTCATCAAAAGCATTCGGTAGAGGAATCCCTTGCAGATGACACAAAAAAGCTCGAATGACTCCAGAGTGATTCACTAAAAAAACTTGTTCCGCCTCCATTTGTACCACTTCTTCATATAATTCTTTAACCCTATCAAAAACAGACTGAAAAGCTTCTCCATTCGGACAAGGCGTATGGACAAAATTGTCCTTCCATTTAATCAAAGTCTCTTTGCCAAAAGACCGCCAAGGTTGCATTTCCCAATCGCCAAAACTGATTTCGGTCAATCGTTTTTCAATGGTTACAGGGTGTTTGTTAGCGATGAATTGGGCCAATTTATGACATCTTTGCAGCGGACTAGATAATATTTTGGTCTGTGCCGTAATTGCGGGCAAAACAGCTTTCACTGCTGCCGCTTCTTCTAAAAAAGTAGCTGCCACATCTAAGTCCGTGCTACCATAACAAATGCCTTTGGCTATAGCTGGTTGCGTATGTCTGATTAAGTAGATTTTCATGCGGCAAATTTAGGATAAATTCTTAAAGACGTAGAAATGAATATCCAAGAAATTTGAAAAAATAATACTTTCCCATTATTATTGTAAAAAATACACAAAATGTTTCAGCAAAACCTAAGCCTTACAGTAGATGCAGTCGTTTTTGGTTATGATGCCAAAGATGGTTTATCCGTGTTATTAATCAAACGATTGCTAGAACCATTCAAAGGTCAGTGGGCAATTCCAGGGGGATTTTTACTAGCAGGGGAAAGCTTAGAGAAAGCCGTAGAACGGGAATTGGAAGAAGAAACAGGTATTAAAGTTAATTATTTAGAGCAATTATATACTTTCGGTAAACCAGATAGAGACCCTCGAAAACATATTGTCACAGTCGCTTATTACGGGTTAGTTCGTCGAAGTTTGTTCAAATTGTATGCTGCTACAGATGCAGAAGATGCTCAATGGTTTAACATTAATGAATTGCCATCCTTAGCGTTTGACCATGCCGATATTTTTAAGATGGCATTAGACCGACTGAGAGGTAAGATTGCTTATCAGCCCATCGGTTTTGAACTTTTAGAGGAGGAATTTCCACTTCCAGATTTACATCGTTTATATGAGACGCTTTATGGTCAGGAAATTGACCGTCGAAATTTTAGCAAAAAGATTTTACAACTCGATATATTAGAAGATTTAAATAAATTTCAATCACATGCTGGTCGAGGGCGACCGAGTAAGCTGTATAAATTTAATCGAACAAAGTATTTTGCTTTGAAAGAAAAAGGGATGGTTTTTGAGGTTTGAAAGAAATAAAAGCTTTTCTACCAGTTGTCTGCAACTTAAATTATGGCTCGTAATTTTTTAATTTTAGTAGGGATAGCCGCTATTCCTGCCTTTATAGCTGTTTGGTATTTTATGAAACAATGGTTAGCAACTTTTGCCTATCACACCGATATGAATTATTTATTATTTGGTGCAGCATTCATTATCGTTTTATTGATTACCCTATTGACAACAGGTTTCCATGCGTTAAAAGCTGCTAGAGGAAACCCCATAACATCTTTGCGGTATGAATAAATAATCCAAGATACTATTTAGCAAAACTTGTTTTCGCCCAATTACTAAGGTGAAAACTATGGGGGAATTAAAAGAGATACGACTCCCTTGAGTCGTCACCCATTTTAGCTACCCACACTTTTTACCGTAGTGCCTTTTTTAATAATACTTGGATTAAATAGAAATCAGCTGTTTTATTCCCTCGTATTCTATAGGTTTTAACACAATTATTTTATAACAGTATAAATGCTTAGTTTTACCTGTATATTTAAACATCCATTACAATTAACACACTAAAAAGAAGATGGGAAATATTAAAAATATTTTCACAACTGCTGATTTTGAAAATATAACAGGTATTAAAGCACATACGATTCGAATATGGGAAAAACGATATAAATTATTTCAACCAGAAAAAGCTGCTCGGAATATCCGATATTATGATTTGGCGGCTTTGCAAAAATTATTGAATATAGCTTTATTACAAAAGCAAGGTTATAAAATATCTAAAATTGCGAATTTAACAGATACAGAAATTGCCCAAACTGCAAGTACTTTTGTTAATGCCAAAATTGAAGATGAGTACCTACTCAGCCAACTAAAATTAGCCATGTTTGGGTTTGATACAGCGCTATTTAATCAAATTTATCAGCAAAGTTTAGAGAAAAACACGTTTAAAACGGTGTTTATTAAAATATTTGCCCCATTTTTATATTTCTTAGGAGAATTATGGCATACCCATTCTATCCATGTTGCACATGAACATTTTATTACCAATTTGATGTATCAAAAAATTCAAGTGGAGATAGAAAAATTACCTATTAACGATAAAAAATCGGATAAACCTACCTTTATATTTTTTTTACCAGAAGAAGAAATGCATGAAATAGGGTTGTTATTTTTGAATTATGAGTTGAAGCAGCGAGGTTTTTATACTATTTATTTAGGCAGGAGTATACCGTTTGATGATTTATCTAAATTAAAGACTGTTGCTCCATTGATACATTGGGTGAGTGTATTCACTATGACGCCAATCACTCATATAGCACAAGATTATTTAACTAAAGTTGACGATTTATTATTGATCAGACAACACCAGTTTTGGGCAATTGGGCATCATTTAAAAAATATCAATACTACCAATTTTTCCAACCAAATTAAGTTATTTCCTTCTATAAAAGCAGTCGTTGAAAAACTATAAAAATTATTTTATTCTATAAAATTTTTATTTTGTAGAACAAAAAGCTACCTTTAGGCTTGTTGTTAAAATACTAACTACTAAGTGAAATTCAATTTTAAACCACCTTCGGCGGGAATTTGAGATTAACAATTATCTACATTTTAAAATATCGACAATTTGTTGGTTTTAAATTTTGTGTAAGCGCCTAAATGTAATTAAGTACCATTTTGGAGGAGATTGTTTTTTTGTTATGCAAGGCATAAAGAAATGTAAATTTCTGAACCACAAAGTGGATGGGATAGTCTACATAACACCGTTACGGATATAATTTTTAATATGAGCTTAGAAAGGAAGATTCGGGGAAGCTTTATTTCTAAGTGAACCGCTTGTGGATGGGATATTTTAACGGAAGAAGAGCCCCTCATAAAATGTGTCGATTAATTCTGATTGGGTACTTATTACTTCAACTGGGTAGGAGTTGAAGTACATTATAACCTATTAGCCTAACAAAAGTCAGGTATTTAGAGCGTCAGATAAAAAACTGATAAATGGTAGTCGAACGTGTCGGACACCTTTGGAGGTGTCCGACACGTGATTATCAATTTTCAATCTGACTATCTATTATACAACTATTAAAATTTAAAAGCAGCATAGCTTAAAAAGTAGGGCGTCCCTAATAAGAAGCAGCATTTTTAATGATTAATTCTCTCTCTTGCAGCAACCTACTTATTTTATGGGACGCCTTTTTCTTAGTTAAATTTATAGGTTTTAGTATCAAGAAAGAAATAGTGTTTTATTTGTTGTTAGGTATATTTTAAAAATTGAATAAAACACAACTTAAGTACTTAAACAAAAATATTCGACACTTTTTTAAATTCCTATTTTTAGTCATCTCGTAAGTTAATTTTAAATAAAATTTTAAAATTTAGATTACGAAATGGTCAGAAATCAGTTTTTTAACCAAAATTTAAGGTTTTAATAAAAGTGTCGAATAAATAGGTGTTAGTATTTATACACTATTTATGTACCAAATATACATTAAATATGTCAAAATATAAAAAAATAGCCATTGAAGAAACCTTCTATACTTCGGAACAACTAGTGGTTCAAGTAAAAAGGTAATTGAAAAAACTACGAGAAAAAGAGATTACAGGATCAAAACGCTTAGGAAAATGGTTTGTCTTGCGTTCAGATTTGATGGAATACATTCATCAAGGGAAAGCCGAAAATAAAATAGAAAAAGTAGATTAAGGCATGCAGCGGACAAATTTCACCAATGAAATATAACAAATATTGCCATCTCTCCGATGAATCGGAGTAAACTAAATGACAATATTTGTTAAAGTAGCGCTACCCCCAATTTTGAACAGCTGAAACTAATTTTTTAAATAGCTACTGCCTCTGCATGAATCTCTTCTAAAGTTTGATTTCTAGCCCGCTGAATTCGAGCAAATCGCTTCATAAACTGGTCTTGTGCGTAAGCTGTAAAAGCATCTTTTTCCAAACCAAAAGGTAATTCATCATATAAATCATTTCCTTGTTGAACTTGCGCTGCTGCAAGCACCATCATTTTTTGCATTTGGTCTTCAACTGCGGCCCAAACAGAGGGACCGTTTTCTGAAATTAATCTGGATAATAAAAAGATACCATAAGCAATATGTCGAGATTCATCTTG